>NZ_JAUBTB010000020.1:0-93841 GCF_036704965.1 Microcoleus sp. F10-B2
CCAAATTATCTGGGTCGCCATGCACTGACCAATAAGCTACTGTTGTGTAAGCAATCTCCATAAATTCACTAATTTCTCGATATGTTTTTCCGTCATTTACTAGCAACAAAATTAGAACTTTTTCCCTCACGTAATTATCCTCAGACTCTTTTAGTAGTTTAACGAGTCTCTGTTTTTGATTTTGAGATAGATGGTTTTTGGCTGGCATACATTCTAACTAATGAGCGCTTATTTTATATTTATATTATACAATCTAGCTGCGTATCAGCTTACAACAGGATAGGGGTATTGCTCATCGGCATAGAGACGTGCCATCGGCTACAAATCCTCGTCCATCACTTCATCGTTTTCCCGAATTTCTGTTTCAATTTCATCGGAGAAAGCTTCAGCATAAGCCCAAGCGTTAGCAATATCAGTAGCAGATAGCAATCGATAGCTTGTGAGTAAGTCTGCTTCGCTATAGCCAATACGACGAGCTTCTACAAGTCCCCAAACGGTGATGCGAGTTCCAGCAATGCAAGCACTCCCGCCACAGACATCAGGCGTTTTTTCAATACCGCGCCAAGGAGTGATTTTGCCTTGAGTGAGGAGTTGAACGACTTGAGCTTTTTCGTCGTCAGAGAGTGCCAGGAGTTGAGGCTCTAATTCTTTCAGCGTCATGACAAACAATGGAATTGCGACTACCGATCATTCTATCGAACCGATCGCCCCATTTACCGATCGCCCATTGCCACTTCTAGTAATTTGGGTGAAGCGCCAGAATGCCAGCAATGGTTGTATAAATTACACTGTATGGGCGATCGCATATTGCCTCAGTACAGGTGAAATCGTGTAAAAATTTGCTTGTTGTTCAATCAAGCAGCGCCGCGATAGAGATTGCAGCGCATTTGGTAAATCTGAAGCCGGAATTCTGTCATTTTCTAGCAATTTTGCCCGGTTGATTGGCTGGCTTTCTTTCGCTAATAAGGAGATTACTTGTTTTTCTAGTTCGGATAGGCGATCGAACTGCTGCTGTAAAACATCTTTCAAATCTTCCGGCAACAATATGGTATCATTTGGTAATAACTCTGTAACGCCGCCTCCCAAGTCTTGAATCAGATTCGCCACGCTTTTTAACCATAGGGGGTTGCCTTGGTAGCGATGAATGAGTGTTTCACTGTTGTCGCTTTCTTCTAACCCATAATCTCGGAGTATTTCTCGTCCGGCGGCGATGTCTAAACCTTTGAGTTGTAAGGTACGAATAGAAGTATTTTGGCTTTTAGCTTGAGTCACTTCTCTCGGTTGTTCCCAACCGATTAACATCAAGCAGCTTTGATGGGATAATTTTTCTATTTGTTTGAATAAAGTGCGATATTCTTCGGATTCTGGTTTATATTTTCCTGCCAATTCGCCGCTACATAAAAGGTTGTGAACGTCATCTAAGACTATTAGACAGCGATGATTTTGTAAATACTTAATCAGCGGTAATGGTTTCTGGTTTGTTGGGGAGGAATCTTGTTTTTCTGACTGGGAAAAAAACTGTATTAGGTTAGATTGAAATTTTTCTAGGGTGGGGAATTCGTCTAGTGTGTACCAAACTGCGTACTCAAACTCGTTTTTGATTTTTTGTACGAGTTGGACTGCTACGGTGGTTTTGCCGATGCCGCTGATGCCGGTGAGGGTTATGAGGCGACTGTGTTGTTGTAGAATCCATGTGGTGAGGGTGTGGAGTTCGGGAGTGCGATCGTAGAAATCACCCAACTCCGGCATTTCGCTTAAATCTTGATGCGAAGTTTTAGTTTGTTGTGACTTAGATGTTTCCTGATTTGGTGGGTGCGAGTTTGGGAGATTTGGCGGGTGTCTAGCTTCTCCACAATAATTAACGCAACTTATTTGCACACAGTCTTGTGCAAAATGCGAAACAATGGAGATTTGCAACCTCTCCATTGCCGAGCAAAAATTCTTTTTATTGACATCTTCCCCTAATTCTTCTGAAAGAATCCGCCATAATTCCGAACCCGCATTCCTAGCACTACTTTCTGAACAGTCAAAATCTTTTGCTATGTGCTTGTATGTCTCGCGTTCTAGAGTGCCCCGCAGTACCGCCTCTTGTAAATCATCAAGGTGTTGACCCGTTTTATCGAAGACTATGCGATCGGCGAGTTTTAACGCTTCTTTTAGGTTCATCGGTTTAGGTAGACACCAGAATTTTGTGTATTATAGCTCACATTTCCGGCTTTTTAGTACATTTTTGGACAAAAATAGATTCAGTAGAATGAAAGTATCGGCAAAATTGAACATTTTTTTATTAAAATACTTCGGATTTCTCAGAACTAGAAGAGAAGTAGTAAATAGTTAATTTAGGGATTAAACCCTTGCAGTTTTCTATCTTAGATAGAGGAAACCCCGCGTAATAAAGGTTTAAAAAAACATGAATAATAGGGATTCGGTTGTCGGTTTTTGCTTGAGTATTGTCAGTATTTACTTAATTGGTGCAGTTAACCTCATCTTGTGGATATTTTCTTCTAAATCTTTAAATCAGGAAGCTGCTGTAGCTGTGACACTTTTCATATTGAGTCCAGTTGGAGCGTTGTTATTTGAGCCTATCAGAAAAAAATTGGAGGTTTCGATTGATGACTTATTTACCAGCGCATACATCGACAAATCAATTTATAGGATTTTAATTTTTGGTCGACCTGGCAGTGGTAAAACTACCTTTATAGAAACCGCTTTTACACTTATAGATCCAGCAGATCCACAGAGAAGATCAACTCTATACTTTGAATATCGTCGTTTCCGAGTTCAGCTACATAGAAAAGAGTTACAGTTGGGTCAGTATACTGACGTGGAAGTAGCGGATTACAAAGGGCAACAACCGAGCCAGGTAATAACTCACGCTCCGGCAGGCTTTTTTGGTCCTGAAGGCAATCGCGTACTTAATGCCATTATATTCATTGTAGATCTTGTCCCTAGAATAAGTGACGAACATGGCAACCCCCTTAATGATGAATCTCTACTTGAATGGCTTAAAAACGCAAATATGTTAGATAAAATCAAAGAAAGGGTTTACGAACACGATCAATATATCAATCAAGCATCCTTACAACTACTCTTTAGCAGCTTACACAGCCAGAACTTGAAAACTGTTATCTTTGTGATTAACAAAAAAGACTTAATTGAAAAATTGATTAATGACGGATATTTAACAACCAATTTTAGTGATTTCAGAGAGTATGCTAAACATCTTTTCTCTCGGATGACGCAAAACATTAATGAGGCTTGCACTACATTAGGGATAGAAGATTTTTCCCACAATGATTCTTGGGTTTTTACAGTCAGTGCAAGAAGTAGGGATGAGTTGAGTCCGTTAATCGTCCGTCTCTTAAAACCAAGGAGTTAAATATGTCTGAAGAGAAACCGAAATATAGCGATATTGAAGATGGCATAGACTATCGAGTTATCAAGTCTTATGGACGTGCAACTAGAACCCCTATACGCAAATCCTTAATTTATGCCTTAGCTTTTGTTATAGTCATATTTTTAATGACAAGATGTGACGGAGGACAAGTTAGTGATTTAGAAACAAAGGTAACGAACTTAGAAACAAAGGTAACGAACTTAGAAACAAAGGTGACTAACTTAGAAACAAAAGTGACTAACTTAGAAACAAAGGAAAACAAAGGAGAATCTCAGAAAAGCAAAGGAGAATCTCAGAAAAATAACGCAGAATCTCAGCCCTGATGACCGGTCGCCTAAAATGAAAGAGCGATCGCCCATAAGCTTGTAGGTTGGGTTGAAGGACAAAACCCAACCTTCATCGGCATTTAGTGTGACTTTGGTGTTTAGCGATCGCCCCATAACACATAAAGATCGATCGCCCTTTCTATCAACTTCTGAAAACTTCCACTTTTTCCTCTATATCTAATCCCCCTTCGCCTAAAGTATCAGCAGAATAAGGACCATCGATAAACTCATCTAACAGCTCAAAAAACCGATCGAGTGCTTTGCTTTCATCCTCAGAATAAAACAGAATGACGTTAGCCCAAGATTGGCTAGTTTGCACATTAAATTTTTTGCGTATCCACTCAGGAAACTGCATAAAATCTCTATCTTGTTGCGTTGGCTGTTCTCCCAACTCATATTTAGCAACGCTGTAACCAGATAAAAAAGCCTGAAGACAAATAATTGAATGTCGTCCCAAGTACATTGAAGGAGCTTTCTTAATTTTATCAATCAGGGTATATAAATCGTGCATTTTTTCACCTCAATATTTTTAAAATAATTGTAATCTTTGCCCTTCAAAATTCCTCTTCTATAATTTTAAAACTTCCCATACCCAGTTCCAGAGTAGGAGATGTTAAATTTTGCAGCCATTCCTGCCGAGTGACGCCAGTACAATCTATATTATCAAAAACAATTTCCTGTTCGTCGATTGTAACTGATATCCCTTGATGGTAGCCATTAGTAGCAATTTGCTGCTGTCGTCGTAAATCATAAATCACTGACCAAGGTAGGTCTTGCCTTTCTAAATCCAGTTTAATATGCTTACCATGTACATTTTTGACTGTCAAGAACTCTTTGATAGCTTGACTGCATTCAACACATTGAAAAACTCCATACAGGCTGGCAATTTTAGCGATCTCTTCTCGAATCTCATCTAAACTACTCGGCTCTAAACTCAAAGTGGAAAATTTACCTCCTATCTTTGTGTACAAGTATATCTCAAAATCTGTCTTGATGAATTGCTGAGTGTTGTGTAAATCCCTTCAGTGGTGCGATCGCCCCTCACACCAAATACCAAACAATCCGATGATTGTACGGATAGCGATGCTTGAGTTAAACAAAAGATCGATCGCCCTATGGACAAAGATTTCTGCTAAAGTATAGCGCGTACTTAAATCAAACAGCCTACACTTGTGGAAAGAATTCCAAACGAGGCCTTAGTAGTTCGTGGCGGTCGCAATCGCAAGCGAAGATATTAAACGGAGTACGGCAACTCACCCCAGCGGCATCACGGGAATTTCTGTAGAATGTGGAGTAGGATTATCTGTAGCAGAGTTAGCAGTGACAATCCCTCATGGACAAGTTGGTGTGACGACAGTGGGTGAGGTTCGATCGTCCGATGGAGATGTCATCCGTACTTCTGGCCGAAGTCCAAATCATGCAACATTAACTGGCTTAACACCAGAACAAGCAAGTCTGCTGCTGACACCAACGATTCCTAATCCATCACAACAATCATCCTGAGTAAAGTAAAAATATGAAATATCCCAGAATCTTTGCAGATTTTCATAATGCGGATGAACAAGGTCGCCTTCGCCTAAATTGCGTTGGTACGATTGAAGATTTGAGTCGCCAAAATATTAAGTTGGAAGATGGTCAATTGCTAGCATTGTATGACGAAGAGTTAGAAGTCGATGGTATGGTGCAATATTCCCAAGAGGAAAGTCTTTGGGTTGCAGTAATTGATTGGAAGCAAATTAGGTAGGTAGAGGATATGCTTGTTCAAGCAACAGTTTAGTGCGATCGCTAGCTAAATGTGGGTATCTAGTAAAAGTTTCATTCTAAAACTTCCCACAGTTCGGCGACAGGAGCAATTAAATCTCCTAATATTTCACCGCTTCCTTTCATTGTGCCAAACGCGGGGCGTGGGGTTTGGGTAGTGGCAGGATAGATAATCACTAATGGTTTCCCTTCATGGATGATGGTGAGGGGGGTTTTAGTACGTTCGACCTTTATAAGTAGAGTCTGGAGGGTTTGGGGTAATTCAGTCGTGGTAATTTGTGCCATTTGTTGACCGTTCACAATCTTATTCTATTTTTAGTATGATAATGCGAGGATTAGACGGAAAGCGATGCTTGAGTTAAACAAAAGATTGATCGCACTTCGCACCAAATACCAAACACTGCGATGATTGTACAGAGTGCGATCGCACATAATCATCATCCCTAATTTGCGATCGACCTCCGGCATCAATTCTCCACAAAGCATCCGGCTGAAATTCGTTATTAGCGTCCAAGCGCACAGTAGCATTTGCGCCCAATTCCACCCAGCCAACATATAATTTGATTGTGTTGTTCGCCGTGACTTCTGAATCTTACCGATAATGCCACAGAAAATATTTTTTCAATCTATTCAGTTAGCCCTAAAAATTCAAGCAAACATAGCATCGCGGGGGCGAGTTTTGCCGCACTAAACTCGCTCCTAATATAAATATCTAACTAAATCCTTCCCTTAAACCTTCTACTTCTTCCTTCGCGTCCTTCGCGTCTTCGCGGTTCGTTTCTAACGCAAATACTCAATCCAAGCCGGCAAAACCTCCGGCGAACCGTACCACTTCCCCGGAGAACGAGGCGAATGCCAAACCCCCTCCAAGACCAAATTTTCGGCCCCGTCCAAAACAGCAGCTTCCACCGGCGTAATTCCATCCCCCCAAGTTTCACCCTTCCCCACAGTCAACTCATAACTTTTATAAGCCAGCCAAGTTCCTAAACCGCGCTTGCCAAAAACAGCCTTCCCAGCAGCGCACACGTAGCGCACCTGCGGGTGAAAAGCCCCCGGATAGTGAATTTTGACAAAATCTAGATTTTTGCGCGTCCAGCGCTCTTGAGAGACGTGCGGCGTGCCTAAAGTGATTAAAGTCTTCACATAAGGGTGAGCTTCCCACAAACCCGCGTCCTCAAGCACGTCGCCGTGAATCGTGTAAGGCTTTTCGCCCAAATAGATGCGAGAAATCCAGCCGCCGGCGGAATGACCGACGAGATTGATCTGGGGAACGCCGTATTGCTGTAACATTTGTTTGACCGTGCGATCGAGCTGTCGCAAAATTGGCACCATCGACCGCCCACCAAAAGTCGGCAACCAATCTCCCTTGCCCAGAGGCACTGTTACTGTGGGGAAACCTCGATCGACCAGAGACTTTTCTAATTCCCGATAGTCGGAAGCAGCAGCAAAATATCCTGGTAAAATCACGGTTGGTAATGGCATTGTCAATTTTAGATTTTAGATTTTAGATTTTAGATTTTGCGGCCGGAGTGCTACGATCTGTTTTTCAAGTTCAAAGACACTTGCCGAAGCATCCTTTGGATTGCTAACATCTGCCGCTCGTTTAACCTTTTGCTTAGGGAATATCTACTTCTATGGCTCGCGAGCCGATTCAAACATGGTATTTTACCCTAGTTGTCGTTCACTTAGAAGACCGTTTTCTACTGGTACAAGAGCGCAAGTACGAGCAGCAGTGGTATCTCCCAGCAGGGCGAGTGGAAAAAGGGGAGACTTTGCTCGAAGCTGCTATGCGTAATACCGTCGAGGAAGCGGGCATTTCCATCATCGTTGAGGGAATTCTCAGGGTAGAGCACACAGTGATGCCTAGAGGCAATGTGCGCCTCCGAGTCATTTTTGTGGCTCGTCCGCAAGATAAGACGCCCCCTAAGAGTAAGCCGGATGAGCATACTTTGTGTGCGGGCTGGTATTCTCTCAAGGAATTAGACCAGTTGTCGTTGCGGGGAGAGGAAGTTCGAGAAATGTTTCAATATATGGCCAGCGGTGCTCCAATTTATCCCATCGACTTGCTCACCATTGAGGGGGCTCCTTTTAAAAATTACCGCTATCGCTGGTGAATCCATCGATTTTGGATTTGGGATTTTGGATTTTGGATTGAATAATTACTTCCACGGATGAATCCGGTTGTGTAACCGAATTGGAAACAGGGGTCGATCGAACGGATCGATCGTGTTTAATGAATTAGTTGGGATCCAGATCCCGGAAAAAGACGGTATAGCAGCGGTGCAGTCTGTTTTTTAGCTCGCCCCAGTCCGGCCCGCCTGACGCCCGCTGACCATTCTCAACAATACTTGAGAAACCGCCTATAGGATTCGGTCAAAGTCATCAGCCAAGAAAAACAATGGTTTCAGCAATTAAGAACGTCCTAACCCGATTTCCGGCGGTTGCTATACCAGCGTGGAACCAGGCAAGAAACCGGATTTCTAGGCTTGAATGCTTGATGTGAGGGTCGCGAAATCTCCATAAAAGTCGATGGGCAACTTCGAGGCCGATCGTGCTAAACTTATACCTTTAAATTCCCAACCTCTCCTCATTAAAACGAATTCACACTCAATCACAACCACAACAATATAAATTACCAATCCCCCAATCACTCAATCCCCCAATCCCCCAATCCCCCAATCTAAAATCTAACAATCTCCCAATCCCCCAATCTAAAATCTAAAATCTAAAATCTAAAATCTAAAATTTAAATGACTGACTCTTCCTCCCTAGCAAACACCCTTTCCGAACCGCTGCGCCAGCCTTATTGGTGGGCAGCCCTAGCTTCTGTCAGCCTTCACGGAGTGCTCGGAGTAAGTGCCCCGACGCTCTCAAACATAATTTATGGTGGAAATTCCTCAAAAAATATCCCCGGTTCTGTCGGCTTAGTAGAACTAACTCCTGCAGAAGCCGGCCGCCTGCCACAAACCATACCACCGCGCGCGTCAAATAAGCCGTTTTCGATCGCACCAGTTCCCCTTCGACCCGCGCCAAAGTTAGCCCCGCCCTTGCCCCCCGCACCTGATACCATCAACTTGCCCGCCCTCCCGCCGGGAATGCCCCCTCCTGGATTCTTTTCCCCTCTGCCTTATTCCCCTCTCCCGCCCTTCACGGCCCCAACATCCCCGCCACCTCCCAAAACTCCATCATCCCCAACAGTCAGAACCCCCTCCCAGCCAACAACACCCACTATCATCCCACCCGTACCTCCGAGCGGTTTGCTTTTCCCACCGTTACCTGGTAATTTCGATCGCAATATCCCACCGCCGCCATCGCTGACAGAAGTGCCCCAGCTTCCCGGCAGCCAATCGGAAGATGAGGCAGAGACACTCAAAAAGATCATAGCCAGTAGAGGCGGACTCCCACTATTTCCAGACGGAGCTCCAGTCTTTACCCCGGAATTCCCAATTGCCGGCAGGAATGTCGGACCCGATGGAGTACCAAAATTGACTCAAAAAGATCCCAATAAAAGGAATCTCATCGCAGAAACTCCTGAAGAAAGAATCAAGAGGCAACAATTTGAAGAGGCACAGCGACAGCTAGGACAGTCCGGCCAACCGGGTGCAAGCTTACCAGGCGACAGAGAGACACAGCTTGCGGCTGCAAATACCTATGTTGCTTTGTTTGAGAAATTCAAAAAGGCTTATCCTGACTTGGAAACGACGGGCCCGACTCCTGTGAATGTCCCTTATCCCGTAGCAGCTTGTTCGCAAAAACTCCAAGGAACAGCAGTTTTTGGAGCAGTTGTCAGCCCTCAAGGCTTGCTCAAGGCCGAGCCACAGCCGATCGTCCCCACGGGTTACAGTATTCTCGATAATGCGGCTAAAATTGCGATTATTAGCCCTTCTCTAACATTTGAAGCAGCCAGCACGCACAAGCTTTACCAACTGGCTGTCGAGTTTAAGTACGACGAAAAACTTTGTAGTGGCATTCCTGCCACCCCAACCAGGCCCAACCCACCAGGCCAGCCGCAGCCAGCGCCCGCCCCCACAGCGCCCAGACCAACAGGCCAGCCCCCCTCCCCAGCGCCTGCTGAAGTGAAACCGCAGTTTGAGAAGCCGCCGGCCCCCTCCACCAAACCGCAGCCAGGGGCCAAACCGTCGCCGCCCGCACCCAAGCCCGCGACTCAAACGTCGCCCTCGCCTGAACCGAAACCAGCCGCGGAACAGTCCCCTTCTCCTCAACCGCAACCCGCCCAAGAATCCCCGCAGCCCGAAGTTGCGCCATCTCCGGCCCTGGAAGTGTCGCCTTCGCCCGAAGCTGCGCCATCTCCGGCCGCCGAAGTGTCTCCGCAGCCCGAAGCAGCACCATCTCCGGCTGCCGAAGTGTCGCCATCTCCGGCTACCGAAGTGTCGCCCTCACCGTCGCCGGAAGCTGCGCCATCTCCGGCCGCCGAAGTGTCGCCCTCACCATCGCCGGAAGCAGCGCCATCTCCTGCAGCTACCGAAAATTAATTGGGCATCGGTAATTGGCAATCGGGTAAGCTGCTGCGGCATTTAAATTCTCTGTCAAAAAACCATCCAACTCTTGTGGGGAGTAGAGTTGGGCGTCCCGCCCGGCTTGAATGTGCAATTTAGATGCGCGACAGCTTATGCGAATGGGTAATATCAATTTTGTTTGATTCAGACTTGTATTAGATCGAGTTCTCTTAGGTCGTAAGATTAAATGAACCGCGAAGACGCTCATAGCGCGAAGGAAGAACAGCACCTTCTTCTTTCTCTTGCTTCGCGTCCTTCGCGGTTTAATCATTCCGATGCAACCGGATTTGATATAATGTCCGATCTGTTTGCTTCACTATTGTGAGTTAGTAGTTAGTAGGGTGCGTCAGGTTGAATATTTGTTGCTTGTAAAACTAATTTCTACTTGCTGAGGCACCCTACTTTCTCCACTAAGAATGAAGTTGTTTTTCGTCCGCCCGACCCGGACTTTTGACGATTGAAGTTTTGACTGCAAAGCTAATTACCTATTCCCCTTAGCCTCTCAATTGTATTGAACTTTATACATTTGGAATAAGTCGCCGCTTTGCTTTTTTACTATCTTAGCGCCCGCAGCTTTAATCATTTTTTCCCAATCTTCTATTGTCTCTAAAAAAACTTCCCCGGCTCGATAAGTTTCCAAAATTGCCCAATCTTCTGCTAGAGGAGCATTCGGGTTGAGGACATCAAAAACAAAATGACCGCCCGGTTTTAATACCCGCTTTACTTCTCCCATGACAATACTCCAATAGTCTATGGGATAGTAACAGCTAAAGCCTGTAGCGAGGCATAAATCGAACAGAGCCTCTTCGTAATTTAACTGGTGAGCGGGGGCCCATTCTACGCCTTTGAACAGCTTAGAATTGAGCTGAGGGCCGCGAGCGTTTAAGGCGTCTCGCGCTGCGCTGCTGATTTCTTGACCGTAAAAATATGCTTCCCAATCCCGCCAAGGGTAGATGAGAAAGCTGACTCCGCAGCCAATGTCTAAACAGCGCTGATTTTTTTGAGGTTTGGCAATTTTCCAGAAGGGAGAAACTGTTTTTTCTTGGAGAGTTCCTGCGACTGATTCCAGGAAAATCGGCATTGCTTCGACTTCTTCGGGTAAAGCGAAAGCTTCTCCTCGGTATTCGCGATCGAACCGAGAAGCGACTTGCGACAGTAAAACTTGCCAGCTATCTGATTTTCCTTTAGCAAACCAAGTCTGCTCCTGACCCGCTACTGGGCGATCGGACTTTTTAGACATTCTTGAATTACCTTTTAGAAGCTTTGAGAGCTTTTGTAAAGTTTTGGCGGTAAGGCTTATTAAAAATTAACGCGGGCCAGAGCAGCGAGAGCTTCAGGCGATTTGCAAAACTTCGATCGAAGTTAGTGCGATCGAAACCATTCCAAAATTTCCAAATACCGCCACCGTAAGCGATCAGCAATGCCAAGCTAATTAACGTACTCATTAAAAAAACCCCTAAGCAATGGATAGGATTTTGGGTCAGCTAGTCAAAGCGCTACTCTTAATCTATCATTTATCAGACGGCTTGGCGCACCCATAGCCGTATTAATTCCACCTTCAGAAAGAGACTGCAAAATCCCCGCTGGCGACAAACTTAAAAATAACACCCCCGAAATAGCTTTCACCGAGCAAGCAAGAAGGGACTTCTGCCAAAAGTCGAGGATTCTGAGGAGTTATACGATTGAAGAATTGAAGAATTAAAGAATTGGGAATGACTGATGAGAGAAGGGTTTCGAGCACGGGCCTACAGTTGCATTCTTTTTTTAACTGGTATTACCCAAAATCCCCTACAAATCCGAGTTCGACCGGGGGATTGGTGCGATGCGACAAGTTCTAATGCGGTTGAAATCGGTTGCTGTTGGGGGACCGCCTGGCCGAACGGGATTTACCAGACGTGTCACTACTCAAAGATATTTAAGTAAGAACTGATTGCTGGTGGCCGACGAATTACAGCAGGCAAACTTTTTCTAGCGGACAATAGCGGTAGAGAGCTTTCTAAGCAAGGAGGATTTTATGCGTGCAGTGCTGATGGCTGGGGGATCGGGAACGAGGCTCAGACCCCTGACGTGCGATTTGCCCAAACCGATGGTGCCGATTCTGAATCGCCCGATCGCAGAACACATTATTAATTTGCTAAAAAGGCATCAGATTACGGAAATTATTGCGACGCTGCACTACCTTCCGGATCTCATGCGGGAATATTTTACTGACGGGGCAGAGTTTGGCGTTCAAATGACTTACGCTGTGGAGGAAGACCAACCGCTGGGTACGGCTGGTTGCGTGAAAAATATTGCTGAACTGCTCGATGGAACTTTTCTGGTCATCAGCGGCGACAGCATCACAGACTTCGACTTGACGGAAGCTCTGAAATTTCACCGCAGCAAGCAATCCAAAGCCACGTTAATTTTAACTCGCGTTCCCAACCCGATGGAATTCGGAGTGGTGATTGCTGATGAAAATTACCGCATCAGCCGCTTTCTCGAAAAGCCTTCTAGCAGCGAAATTTTCTCCGATACCGTCAATACCGGCACCTACATTTTAGAACCGGAAGTCTTGGATTACCTGCCGGCAAATCAGGAGTGCGACTTCTCGAAAGACTTGTTTCCGCTGCTGCTGGAAAAAAACGAGCCGATGTACGGCTATATCGCCGAGGGTTACTGGTGCGATGTCGGCCAGCTAGATGTTTACCGGGAAGCTCAGTACGACGCGCTGCGGGGAAAGGTGAAACTGGATTTGAACTACTACAACCAAGTTCGATCGGGACTTTGGGTAGGTCAGAATACTTTTATTGACGATAGCGCGATCGTCGAAGTACCGGCCATGATCGGCAACAATTGCCGGATTGGAGCCCGAGTGAAAATCGATGCCGGTACGGTGATCGGAGATAACGTGACTGTCGGGGCCGACGCCAACCTCAAACGTCCCATCGTCTGGAACGGAGCAATTGTCGGCGAAGACGCTCACCTCAGGGCCTGCGTGATTTGCCGGAGCACCCGCGTAGACAGGCGCGCTCACGTCCTCGAAGGTGCTGTCGTCGGTTCGATGTCCATCGTGGGAGAAGAAGCGCAAGTCGGCCCTAGCGTCCGCGTCTGGCCGAGCAAAAATATTGAATCCGGCGCTCTGTTAAATCAAAATTTAATTTGGGGAGAACAAGCTAAGCGGAATTTGTTCGGTCAGCGTGGCGTTCAAGGACTGGCAAATGTGGATATTACCCCAGAATTTGCAGTGAAATTGGGCGCGGCTTACGGCTCGACTTTGAAACCTGGGACTTCAGTATCGGTTTCTCGCGACCAGCGGAGCATTTCGCGGATGGTTTCGAGGTCTTTGATTGCGGGCTTGATGTCGGTGGGAATTAATGTGCTCAATTTGGAATCGACGGCAATTCCGATCGCGCGCACGGTTTCGTCTACGCTGTCGATTGCTGGCGGCATTCACGTTCGCATTTCGCCCGATCGCTCCGACCACATTTTAATTGAATTCTTCGATATCAAAGGCATCAATATTACTAAAGCTGTTGAGAAAAAAATCGAGGGCGCTTATTTTAAGGAAGATTTGCGGCGGGCTCTAATTCCCGAAATTGGAGAGATGACGTACTTTAACCAAGCTCTCGAGGTTTACAACCGTATTTTTGAGCGGCAGATGAATGTTGAGGCAATACGCTACAGCAATTCTAAGGTAGTAATCGATTACGTTTACGCGGTTTCTGGAGCAATTCTGCCGCAAATGCTCGCCAAGTTCGGCTGCGATGCAGTGGTGCTCAATGCCAGTCTCAAGCAGACTTCTCTAAGCAACGGGGAACGGGAATATTTGCTCGACCAACTCGGCCGGGTGGTGAAAGCACTCAGCGCTAATTTTGGAGTGCAGGTGTCGGCTAACGGCGAACAGCTCATTTTGGTAGATGAGTCGGGGATAGCGATTCGCGGGGAAATGCTGACGGCGTTGATGGTAAATTTGATGTTGACTTCTCATCCCAAAGGTACAGTAGTAGTGCCGGTGAATGCGTCTTCTGCGGTGGAGGCGATCGCCCGCCGCTATCAAAGCAAGGTAATCCGCACGAAGGCGAACCCAACTGCTTTGATGGAAGCAGCTAACAGGAACCCGAATGTGGTTTTGGGCGGCAGCGGCCTTATGGGTTTTATTTTCCCGCAATTGCATCCCGGATTTGATGGAATGTTCTGCATTGCTAAAGTGATAGAAATGATGACGATTCAGGAGCGATCGCTCGGACAGATCAAGGCCGAACTTCCCCGCGTCACCCACCGCAGTTACAGCGTTCGCTGTCCTTGGACTATCAAGGGTTCGCTGATGCGACATTTAGTAGAAACTCATTCGCCCGATCGTTTAGAATTAGTAGATGGAGTGAAGATTTTTAACTACAGCGACGACAATTGGGTATTAGTTTTGCCCGATGCTAGTGAACCGACCGTTCATATCTTCGCCAACAGCGAGGATCGAGATTGGGTATCTGAAACTTTGAAGGAGTACCGCGCCCTCGTTCACGATTTTGTCACTCAAGCCGAGGCGGCGGTTCTCCAAGATAAATTTGGTAACGTGTAATCCGTCATCGGTGACAACTAATAGCGATCGGACGCAGAAAAATCAGTAATTACCAATTACCAATTGGCAATTGGCAATTCCCCAAAGCAAGACCCACAAGTCATCGGTACACGGATAGCTATTTCTTCCTTCTTCCTTCTTCCTTCTTCCTTCTTCCTTCTTCCTTCTTCCTTCTTCCTTCTTCCTTCTTCCTTCAACATCCAATTCCCAATTACGCACAGATAACAGATGAATAGCTGCATTTTGATGGCGGAAATAATTCAACAACCGCAACTCCGTTATACTCCTGACAATCAACTTCAAATCGCTGAGATGCTGGTGCAGTTTCCCGGCCCAAAACCAGAAGATCCGCCAGAACATTTGAAAGTGATAGGATGGGGAAATTTTGCTCAAGAAATTCACGAGAAATATCGCGAGGGCGATCGCGTGATTATTGAGGGACGGCTGAGCATGAATACGATCGAAAGAGACGGGATTAAAGAAAAGCGTGCTGAACTGACAGCTCAAAGGATTTACAGTGTCGGTGCCGATGCCATGAGTGCGGCTCCCGCAACTAGAACCGCCCCGGAACCGGCTCAAATTCGCGACAGCGCGCCGGCTAATGTGCCGAGCAATGTAGTGCCTTTAGGCTCGCGGAACCGCAGTTCTAACAGCGCTCCAGGCGGCGCTAACCGCACGTCTAGTTCCGATTGGAACTCGCATCAATCTTCAAATTCTGAGTCCGATCGCCAGTCGGGTTCGTCTAACGAACCGGAAAATCCCGATTACGATCCGATTCCATTTTAAAAATTAGGGTGCGTCACTTTACGAGCGATCGCAAAACTTCGCAGTTCGATCGAAAGTGACGCACCTTAATTTAAGGGCGATTCCCTACGGGATAGCTTCGCACGCGCGTACTTCAGGAAAAAAAGGGCGATCCAATTTGGCCCAACTACGAGCTAAATTGCAAATTTTACAGCTCGATTGTCACAACTTTTTTCTTGCTTTTCTCGTCGCGCAGCACGACTGTATTGTAGGGTGATGTATCCGTCCCCAGCGGAATTGGCAGCTTAAAGCTGTCGCTCTTATGCTTAAGTGCGCCTAAATCAATGCTTTTCGTTATATTGCCATCTGTTGCCAGATAAGCGGTGAGTTCGCCTTTATAATCTTCAATCAAAAAGTCTCTGAAGAAAAGGACTTCCCCACCCTCCTCGGAATCGATAGCAAGGATGACCGTACCGCTAAACGTTGCCCCTTTTTGTTCTTCATCAACCGTCGCCATTTTAATTTCCGAGGGGTCTTGACCGGACATATCTGCCATAAATTTTTTCTCCAGAGCGGAGCGCAATAATTAACAAGAATCATACCTGATGCTAGGGGCGATCGCAAAACTCTTAGGACGTATTTCTGCATCGGTCTTGCTTCTCTCTAAGGTTAGAGAAGCCCGCGATCGCGCATTATACCTCCAAGTCTCGCAAACACCGCCGCGTTAATTCGATTCGATATTTAGCATCCTTATTCGGGAGTTTTTAAGTGATTGGGTGGAGAATTAAGCCTGATATTTTTGATAATTTAAGAGCGATCGCACTTTGCTAAATAAAGGGCGATCGCCCTTAAAGATTATTCTTTCCAGTAACGGGTCAAAATCCGCATTACTTCACCTGCTAGAGGGGACGGTAAAGGCGGACTCCATTCACCAACTTCTGCAAAACCCAAAACGTGCAGCAAATTGATGAGGCTTTCTACTCCTTTGGGAATCCCGCAAATCAACAATCGGATCGGTTGCTTTCCGATGGGCGCACCGGGAATTTCTTCGCGCAGGAGATCGGGAACTGACTTTGGCTGTGATATCATAAGTTTTAACTACACAAATAGTCGGATAGCGATCGCCCTTGAGTTTTCGAGGCAAAGGGGCGATCGCTTTTCCGTTTGTACATCCTCAGCATAGTTCATTGGCTGCTGCAAGTCAAGCGATCCGACAAAAAATATTGCCGATACGGCAAAACAAGTGTTAGTGAAGGTTGCAGGATGCTAACATCACCTTGCAAAGTCCTGGCTAGTAGTTGAGCACCCGCAGTGATCCGTTGGAAATTGGCAGTTGTGATGGCCGATCGCAATATCAGCAATAAAGAATTGGCGGCTAGAGTTGGGATGCACCCAACATCTGTTTCTAAAATCAAAACCCGCCGCCGGCTTACAAGAATTGATGAAACAACTCTTGATGCTTTGTGCAAAGCACTAAACTGCCAACCGGGAGATTTAATGGTGTATGAGGAAGACAATTCCGATCGCACTTAAACACCGACTGCGATCGAATGTGTAAGGTTGACAGCGACGCGCCCTACACATTCGATCGCACAATTTCCACTCCAAAAACGCGAGCAAACTCAGCGACAAGGATCGATCGCACTCGATCGACCTCAATTCCCGGAATAAACTGTTCTAAACTGCCAACAGGTCGATCGGGAATTCCGCAAGGTACAATTTGCCCAAAACCTGCAAGATCCGGACAAACATTTAAAGCAAAACCGTGCATCGTAATCCAGCGGCTGACTTTAATGCCGATCGCACCTACCTTGAACCCATCCACCCAAACCCCAGTCATACCGGGAATCCGCGAACCCTTCAACCCGCAAACTTCCAGCACCCCCAGCAGCACTTCCTCCAACTGTCGCAAATACCAGTGCAAATCAGGCTGGTGGCGCCGCAAATTTAAAATCGGATACCCCACCAATTGGCCCGGACAGTGGTAAGTCACCTCGCCGCCCCGTTCAACTCGGTGCAATTCCGGCTGAGTTTCGCTGTCAAATTTCAGAAATTCCAACTTCGCGCCCTGTCCCAAAGTGTACACCGGCGGATGTTCCACCAAAATCAGCACATCTGGCAAATCAGGGTTTTCCCGGCGCTCTTGCACGAGTTTGTGCTGGATTTCCCAAGCTTGGGAGTAGGGCACTTGTCCCCAATCGAGGAGCAAGCAGGGTTGTGCATTTAGCTGTTGAGGAACTGGAGGAGAAACCATGCAAAAAATCAATAGTATTTTTACGGAATATTGGCCCAGCTTAAATCAAGAATTGTCAACATATAATAAAAGATTTGGAAGATAAGTGTTTTCCAGAATACATAGTGCTATTGTATAAACTATACCCAAGTTACAGAAGGGAGGGAGCTCTATGAAGCTTGTTATCCAGGGTAAAAATATAGAAATCACCGATGCGATTCGCGAGTACGTCAATCAAAAGGTTGAAAAGGCAGTTAGCCATTTTCAAACTTTGACTACAGAAGTGGACATACATCTATCGGTGGCTCGTAACCCCAGGATCAATCCTAAGCAGACTGCTGAGGTGACAATTTATGCTAACGGCAGCGTTATTCGGGCTGAGGAAAGCACGGAAAGCCTTTATGCCAGCATCGATTTGGTTGCCGATAAGATAGCTCGTCAACTGCGGAAATTTAAGGAAAAACGCCACGACAACAAGACTCAGAGTAGTGTTAAAACAGTTACGGCAGTTGAGGAACATCCTGTAGTAGCAGATCTGATTGGCGATCGAACTCCCGAACTTCCTGCTGAGGTAGTGCGGACTAAGTATTTTGCAATGCCTCCAATGACTGTGCAAGAAGCTTTGGAACAATTGCAGATTATCGATCACGATTTCTATATGTTCCGTAATGCGGAAACAGGCGAAATTAACGTGCTCTACGAACGCAAGAGTCACGGCGGCTATGGAGTCATCCAACCCCGCCACAGCAACGGTAACGGTAATAGCAAAAATGGCAAAACTGCCGAAAGCGCTGCACCTGAAAAATCGAGTGTTGGGAAAAGCTAGATAATTGCTGACTGCTAATTGTTAATGGCTGCAAGTCGTTAGCAAAAAAGGACTAAAGTCCTTACTACGAACCACGAGTTTTTAGTAAGGACTTTAGTCCTTTCTTGGTTTTTTAGAGAATCAGGACTGAGGTGTTCACTACGAACAAGTGGTAAAATCTGTCTTTACCAGCTAGCTGTATCTCGCGACTAAATCTTTCGCTGCTTGTCGGTGTTTTTCTACCAAACTCGGCGGGGAAAGCACTTGGGGGCTATCCATATATCTTTGCACCCACAGCCTGAATTCGTTCAGGGAGCGATGGGGCAAATCTATCTGATAATTAACATACAGCAGCTTGCCAAAACTGTCGATCGGCCCTTCCTTAATTTTTTGTCGCGGGTGTCGCCGATTTCCCTCTAGGCTCCTTGCACTGTCTGGGGTGTAGAATGGAGGTCAAACTAATTGAATGGAATGTATGCGGAAGTTAGTTTTCTCAGATACAGAAATGTTTTATCGTGAGCTAAAGACAGCCTTGGAGCAAAGTGAGCAAGTTGAAGTTATTACAGACTACGAGCGATATTCAGACCTTCCAGAGAAGTTAAAAACCATTTTTGAGTTACACAAGAACAAATCGGGAGAGTGGGTAAATATATCTACAGGCGCATTCATCCCTTATTCTGCTGGAGTTACTGCGCTTAACTACTCTGCCCTCTATATTTTTGCTGGTGCAGGTGCAGGTGCTATTCTTGGATTTATAGTTGGTGGCCCTGTTGGAGCAGCAGTTGGCGGTGGTATCGGAGCCATAGTTGGAACTGTTGCTGTTGTGACATCAAGCGGAAGGCATCATGTAGATATAGAAATTGATGCGAATGGTAAACTCCGGCTTAAGATTAGCCCAATCGATTGAACAACGCGACACTCCTGGCCGGGCACGGCAATGCCGTTTCCCTACGGATGAGAACCTCTAATTTCTATGTATCAATATTTTTCATAATTAGTATAATATTTTCTCCTGTCAATCAAGCATCCCAGTCTGAGTCCAATATTCTTCAATAGACTTGAGCTAAAAAAGGGCGATTTATCCAACCATGTAAACAATAGATTGCGACTTCCGCGCCAATATCGAAGAAACCGGCTTTTTTAGCTAATCTGCTAGATACAACAAATCATTTTCGTAAAAAAAACCGGTTTCTGACCACCCGCGCGCCATCTAACTTTTGATGGTTTCTAAAGTTTTGAGTGCTTCTGCAACGTGTGCTTTGAAGTCTAACATCGAGTCAAAAATATGCTTGACAACGCCTTCTTTGTCAATGACATAAGTTACTCTACCGGGCATAATCCACAGGGTAGCTGGAACGCCGTACAATTGCCGCACTTTGTTGCCAGTATCGCTCAGCAGTGTAAATGGTAGCTGATATTTGGAGGCAAATTGCTGGTGCGATTGTTGCGAATCTTCGCTAATTCCTATGACTTCTGCACCTGCGTCTTTGAAGACTTCGTAGCTATCTCGAAAAGCGCAAGCTTGAGTCGTGCATCCGGGTGTGTCGTCTTTGGGGTAAAAGTAGACGATGACATTTTTTTGACCTCGAAAATCTTTGAGGCTGACTGATGTGCCAGTTTGAGATGGTAAGGTAAAATCTGGTGCGGTGTCTCCTACTTTGACTGTCATGTTTTTTAAATGAGTAGCTCTGTTTGCGTGAAATTTTAACTTTTGTTATTGTACAGTTTTTTTGAGCAATTGTTCGCAGGTGCGAGCGCCCCTTGCGACAGCCTCTCATTTTTGTTTTCTCGCACTCCTAGAAAAAACCGTTGTTACCAAATCGAGATGCTTCCGACGATTCGCAGTTAAGCGGATTAATTCGAGAGACTTTTTTGAACCGCACATCCACGGGGATTAACGAAGATTCTGATTAACAATGGGATGGGCGGCGCTGAAGCCTTACTACTGAGATGTTGCACCATTCTCAATAAACCTTTTAGGAACAGGCAAGATGCCTGTGAAGCGAGAAAATTCCCTCTTTGTGGAACAGGCATCTTGCCTGTTCTTGAGAATGGTGCAAGATGTGAGTTACTACAAAGTTAGTTGTTATCGGCCTTTAGTTAAATTTTTTAATTCCCGCCAGATTGGAGGAATTTGGCCGGAGTTGGTGCGGGGCTGGGTGAGGATTCCTTGAGTCGGACTGAACAGCAATGATAGGACGAATAATCCCGATGCAACTAAAACTATTGCGGGGCCGGATGGTAAGTTATAAAAGTAGCTGAGATACATCCCGCTAATGCTGGAAATCACTCCGATTATTGCGCCTAAAATCATTACTTGGTGCAGGCGAGTGACTAGGAGATAGGCGGTACTTGCAGGTGTAATTAATAGGGACAAAACAAGCACTACGCCAACGGCTTTGAGGCTGGCAACTATTGTGAGGGCGATGAGTACCATCAATCCGAAGTTGAGCAGGTTTACTGGCAAACCTGTGGCTTGAGATCCTAATGGATCGAATGTGTAAAATAGCAGTTCTTTGTAAAAGACTACTACAACTAATAAGACTACGGCGACTATGACGGCTGTGTCGATCGCATCTTCGACAGTAACACCGAGGATGTTGCCGAAAAGAAAGTGGTTGAGGTCGATTTTGTTGTCTTTTTGGACGATCGTAATTAAGGTGATGCCGAGGGCGAAGAAGGCTGAAAATACGATGCCCATTGCCGCGTCTTCTTTGATTGTCGATCGAGCTTTGATCCAAGCTATGATTACTGTACTCAAAACTCCCGCAATGAACGCGCCGATAAATATGTTCGCTCCGAGGATAAATGCGATCGCCAATCCGGGCAAAACCGAGTGGCTGATGGCGTCTCCGAGCAAGGCCAGCCGCTGTACCATTAGGTAGCTGCCGACGATCGCGCAGACGATGCCGACGAGAATGGCAATTACGAGCGATCGCTGCATGAATCCGTACTGCAACGGTTCAATTAAGGTTTGTATCATAAAATTATAAAATCACAGCTAATTAATGACTAACAACCAAAGCAACCCGGTTTTATCTGAGATGTTGCACCATTCTCAATCAGCTTTTTAGGAACAGGCATCTTGCCTGTTCCACAAGAAAGAAAATTCACTCTTTGTGGAACAGCCATCTTGCCTGTTCTTGAGAATGATGCAAGATGTGAGTTTGATCCGAGATTTATCGTTGCCCAATTCAAGATTATCAAAAAAACCGGGTTCAAGAGTGCAACTCCTAGATTAATGACCAAGAATTTCCAAGGTGGTACCCGCCACGCGATTTATCCGTGGAATCAATCCAAAATCGAAAATCCTCAAGAAAGAGCATTTATCTCGCGCAAGTCAATCTAAAATCTAAAATCTAAAATCTAAAATCGATTGACTGCTGGCTAATCAAGCTGCTTGTCCGGCAAAGAACATTACTTGTCCGCCGTAGGCGCGGTAAAGGTTTTCTTGGGTTAGCACTTCTTGGCGAGGACCAGCGGCAATCAGTTCTGTATTGAGCAAAATTAAATCGTCAAAATTAGTGATTGATTCGCCTAAGTCGTGGTTGACTACTAAGACGATTTTCCCGGCATTTGCTAGCTGGTGGAATATCTCAAAAATGATATTTTGAGTTTTTTGGTCAACGCCGACAAACGGCTCGTCAAAGCAGAAAATAGCGGCTTCTTGGGCTAAGGCTCTAGCTAGAAATACTCGCTGTTGCTGTCCGCCGGAAAGTTGTCCGATCGGTCGGTTTTTGTAAGCACTCATACCTACTCTTTCTAAGGCATCGGAGGCAGTGCGGCGGCTAGCTGCCGAGAAGCGGCGAAACCACCCGGCTTTTCTGACTCTTCCCATCATCACGACATCCCAAACGGTGGCGGGATAGTTCCAGTCAATTTGCGATCGCTGGGGCACGTAGGCTACTGTTTCGAGTCGATCGGCGATCGCTTCTTCCCCCCAGGTAACAGTGCCGCGAGCTGCGGGAATTAAGCCCAACATTGCTTTGATCAGCGTGCTTTTGCCGGCACCGTTGGGCCCAATAATACCCGTCAGCCTTCCCGGTTTGACGGAAAGACTGATATCTTTGAGTGCCTCTACCGTGCGGTAGTTTACTGCTAAGTGCTTAACAGTGATAATTTCAGTGTCGGTAGCGCTGTCTTTGAGGTGGCAAACCATTTGAGACCAAGGATTTTCGTTGGGGAAGGCGGCGGTATTCATGGGGGTGACTATATCTCCTTTTTATTAAGTTTACTGTAAAAATGAAAAGAATATGAAATCATCGGTAAATAGGAATAATCGGGAACGCACCAGAGGTAGATAATGCGACAGTCCAAGCTGGAAACCCCTCAAACCATAGGTTTTGTGGCGAAAATCTCAAGTCGGTTAAAACTTCTCATATCTTCCACCATTCTCAATCAGAGGCAAGAGGCCTGTGAAGCGAAGACTGAGTTTTCTTGTGGGGTGGGCATCCTGCCCGCCCATAGAAGGGTGATTGAGAATGGTGCCAGATGTGAGTTAAAACCGACGGCAATTGTAAAGCAATCCTATCAAGGGGAGTTTAGCTGTGAGTGGGGGATTGAAACCTCCCGCCCTGGATTGAACAAGTCCAAGGTATTTTGGATGAGAACTATTGCTTGCGGCATTTTGACTGTGGGTTTATTTAGTTGCGCCCAAACCCAGGGCGGCCTCTCTCCAGAGGCAGATGCTAAACCCAAGGTAGTTGCTACCAGCACAATTATTGAGGATTTGACCGATCGAGTAGCGGGCGGCGAAGTTCAGCTAACAGGAATTTTGCAGCCGGGAACCGATCCTCACGTTTACGAACCTGTGCCAAAAGATTCTCAAGCTTTAGAACAAGCTAACTTAATTTTGTATAACGGTTACAATTTGGAACCGGGATTAATTAGGATAATGAATGCCGCCGGAATTAAGGCGCGGAAATTAGCAGTG
The DNA here is from genome assembly GCF_036704965.1 of Microcoleus sp. F10-B2. Taxonomy (NCBI): domain Bacteria; kingdom Bacillati; phylum Cyanobacteriota; class Cyanophyceae; order Oscillatoriales; family Microcoleaceae; genus Microcoleus; species Microcoleus sp. F10-B2. Next base: position 23,275 of record NZ_JAUBTB010000020.1, read on the forward strand.
GGGGAAGTTGTCAAGCCTTTGCTACTGAATAAAGAAGGCAATACCGTACCCGATCCGCACGTTTGGGGAAATGTGGAAAATGTAGTTCAAATGGTGGAAGCAATTCGGGATGCGCTAATCGAACTCTCGCCAGAAGATCGGGAGAAGTTTACGCAGAATGCTGTGAAACTTACTGAAGAGTTAAAACGCTTGGATATTTGGATCGAACAAGAGATTAAAACTATCCCCGAAAATCAGCGCAAATTAGTAACTACTCACGATGCTTTTCAATATTACAGCAGGATTTACGGATTGGGAATTGCTGACAGTTTGATCGGGATTAGTACGGAGGAACAACCGAGCGCTCAAACGGTGCAAAAGTTAGTAGAATCGGTGAAAGCTGCGGGAGTTCCTGCTATTTTTGCCGAGACTACAATTAACCCGCAACTGATTAGAACTGTGGCGGAGGAAGCGGGGGTGAAATTGGCGGCGCAGCAACTTTATTCGGATTCGATTGGGGCGCCCGGAAGCGAGGGCGATTCTTATGTGAAAATGATGTCGGCTAATACTCGCACCATCGTTGAAGCTTTGGGGGGAAAATACACGCCGTTTGAAGTTAGCAAGTAGCAAGTAGGGTGCCCCGGAAGAGTTTTATTTTCTCTGCGGGGTGACAGCTAGCTGACGCAGCCTACAAGTTTCAGTAGGCTTGCATTGCATAAGTCTTTGATTGGTACAGAAACCGCAGATGCAAGGCATAGAAACACAGATAAACGCCGATTATTGAAGGAATTGAAAGTTTGGGAATGCGAGAGGTCTAGTTTACCTGCTTCGACAAAATTAAATTAAGCACGTTCAATTCGTTGGAACTTAAAAGATATTTATCTGTAAATATTTTTCCCCTCATCTGCTCTAAACTGTAACTTCTAAACACAACAAACGGGAAATTTTGATACTTATCTCCTATAGGCAGAACATTACCGACAGGATATAGTGCCCGGACATATGCAGTCAAGATATCTCGAAAATGTTGGTATTTCGGTTCTTCCGGGTTGGTGGCAAAATATTTTCTGAATACTTCACCAGCAATAAATGCAAACAATGGCAAGGCATAATACTGGTCATTACGCTGGCTGCTTTCCTCAAATCTCTGTGTTTTTTTATTAACAGGCTCCATCAGTTTTTTCACTAACTCCATAGCATCCTTAATCGCAAATTGCAAACTCTCTGGATACGCACTGCTACGGCTAATTTCCTCCATATTTTGCCAAAGTTGACCGTTAGCATGGGTGGCGATATTGACGAGGGACATCGTGTAGGTTTCCTCTAAGATTTTGGAGGAAATAGGCACCACTAACAAACCGCCACTAATGTAGCCGAGTTCGAGGTTGCTAAGGCTCAATAACTGCTCGAAACCTTTACTTACTAACTGTGAAAACTCACTGTTAAAAAAATCGCGCTGTGAAAGATACGAAGTCTGAGATTTACCGCTGGAGTCAACATTATCTCTCAATTCAAAATCAGCTTGACCCAACAAATCTTCTAGACTGCTATAGACTTGTTGTAAACGCCGATCGCTCCTGTGACTCCTGTACTCGCTCTTCAACTGATCGATTAACTTTTTCATTTGGGATGAGAATGTTTCACCAGCAGCTAACACAGACTTGCCACCGATCGGTATTATAATAAATTTATCTTGACCGATTTGCCCGCAACCATAAATTCGCGTCGTTATAGAGGCTTTCAAAATCAACAGGATATTTAAAAGACTCAGTTTGCTTTCCTGTATAGATATCTCCTGGTTGTCTTCAAAATAAACTGAACGCTCGCCCAAATAGAAAATTAATTCTTTGTCCTGATTATCAATCTCATCATCCCCGCGACCCCTATAAATCACCTGAATCACTTCCATCAGGTTTTTCTCTATTTCAAACCTGGGAATTTCAACCAAAATGTGTTTAGCCTTGGGAAAAGATAGCCCCCGACTACCTGAAGCAGTCATAAACACTACTTTCACATCTTCTTTGCATTTTTGGATTAAATCTTTTTCCTCCTCACCAATGTTAACGTGTATTTCTATATAATCTGTTCCTTTTTGAAACCGACCTCGATGCTCTCTAATTTTATCTATTAATTTTACCAATCTTTGTTTGTCCTGAATATAGACTATCAGTTGCTCAACATCAGAGCGTTTTAAGAGAGCTTCTATATCCTCTAAAATTTCATCTTGCATTTTGTTTACTAAATTATTATTTCGCTCTACCAAGGCGTCTTCAATAAACTTACAAGACTCAACAAAAACTTTATAGGTGATACCTAAGCTTTTAGCAGGATAGGAGTTAGCATTGATAACAGTTGCGTCAGTACCTTTAAACTTAAAATGCTCCTCAGACAGAGGAAAAGCAGGATTTGAAGCCCTGCGAAAATAGATTTTATCAGGTTCAGCCGAGGGATCGTCCAAGTGTTGGTTGATTACAGCAGGATCAACTATAGAAGCATCTGCAACAATCACTTTTGTGTTAAATCCGTGTTCCGAATTATCCCTCAACCCATACCTGGCTAGGATATCGTTGATGCCGTTTAAAAACTCTACTCCTCCCTCATCCCCTGTAATTTCATCTATCATGATAAACAAATGCTTAAGGCGACTAGATATATCTTTCATGCGATCGGGAAGAACTAAATTTTCGCTTTCGATGTAAGCATTCCTAAAAATTTTTTCAAAATGTTTTAACGTGTCGCCTGCATCAGTTTTTTTTAAAGATTGGATGGAAACAGTAGCGACAATGTTGTTTGAATGTTGACCATTTATCAGGGTAGAGATCGCTTCACAAATGCTGTTGAGTACGCCCTTAGTTTTCAGTCCAGTATCTTCAATAACATTTTCTGTTTGTCTTTTGAGTCGGTTCGATCGCCTACCTTGACGCTCATTTTGTCTGCTATCTTCAAACTGAACGGCTTGCCATCTAAAATTTTCTTGATGCTGATTTGAGAGATACTGCACAGTATATTGACCGCCGCTATCTTTAATTAGGTCGCTATGAGTATTGATTGCGAATAGTTTGTCATCGCACAAACAGTCGGTACCTGCTTTTTTAAACTTGTCGATGATATCTAGATTTACCTGCTTCCGGGGACTGACATAAAAGAAGAGAAATCCATCGTCCATGTGATTTTTGAGAAAATTGGCGATCGCAGTTGTCTTGCCAATACCGGGATTGCCAGTCAAAAAGATATAAGTAGCGGCAGATTCTAGAGCTTTTTCTATGAGTTGAGCATGAGCATCCCGCAGTTTCACAGTGCCGAGCAATCCTAACTGCTGCATCAATTCATCCGGTACAATTCCCACCGAGTTGAAAAAATCCTCAAGTCGCTCTGTATGACGCACAACATTTATTTGGTCTGCTGAAATTGCTAACAGATAGTCAACAAACTCTTGACCGCGAGCGAAACTGTGGTAAGCACTCCGCTTGATTTTATTTAAAACTTTCCTGCGAGCATCGTTTATCTCTTCATCCTTTAAATCATGCTTGTAAATCAGGTGACAAGTTTTCAAAACATCTAAATTTTCTGGACGGACAGACATAGCACTAATTCCGCGATCTGTATATCCCACCGCATTAAATATCACCCGCGAATCGTCAGCAAGCATCCCCGTCTCTCGGAGAAACTCATAGAAACTATGAGCGTAGCCGCCAGCCTGAATTAACTTAGCACTCTCCTTGTCATAATACTTAAAAGCAGTAAAGTATGTCTTCAAGCCTTCTGAAAACTCGACTTTACAACTTTCAGTATCTATGCGAAGTTGAGAAAACACGCTTTTCGATCGCAAGTAATTAATATCTCGTCCCAACGAACGCCTGATAATCTCTAAATAGTCCAGATTTGTAACATCCTCAGATGTTCTAATCGAAAACACAGACAAGTCTACACAAAGAATCCTAAAGTGCTTCTGGCGATATCGCAGCAATATGAGAGTATCCGCTCTCAGAAACTCGCCTTTCTGTTTGTAACGTCCAATATACTGAGAAATATTTTCAATCTGGTCAAATTGAGATAAGACTTCTCCAAACCACTGTTCCTCACCTTTAGTGTAAGTGCCAATACTGCTCTCATCGCAAAAACAGCACTGGTAATACAAAATTTCCAGATGTCGCAGTTTGTTTGGCTCGTTCCAACCTGTAGATTCCAGGTACTCTCTAAAAAAGTTTAAACCTGATATAAAACCTTTTTGTAGGAAAAATACGCTCCACTTTTCAGCCATCTTCCTTTCTAAGGGACTGATTATTTTATCGGTAATTTTTCTGAGGATCTTCGGAAAGCTTAACTGCTGCAATTCCTGAAGGTATAAGTTTTCAAAATTATGCTTAATTTTCTTCTCTTTAATGCAGGCAAGAATCCCAATATTAAACCCTAGTTCAAACAAGCGCCCTAAATCTTCTGCTATCTTAGATTTCATGAATGCGTGCCTCCTTCCGGTGTATTTAATACTTCTTTAACTTTGGTTAAAAACGCCAAGGCATTAAACTCCGCAGTTCCTCCCATATGCTTGTACAAAGATAGCTTGCCTACTGATTGATCTCCAATCAGGTTTTCGTAAGGGTCTAGTTTAAAACTAATTTTACCAGTTCTACCACTTTCTTTTTCGTATCTCGAAAAGTGGAACAAAGTCAAATACTGCAAAATGTCATTTTTGAGTTGAGTATTAGAAATTAATCCCTGATGAATATGTTCATCATCTAGTATATCTTTATAGATATTTAACAAAGTAGCATAGGAAATTACACCCCTATAGTTGCGTTCTGCCTCTGAACCTACTATCAGTCCGTTAAACAGGTTAAAAAATACAACTGAGCGCTTGCTAGGGTCTTTGACTAGAGCTGTCAATTCCAGCGTATCCTGAATGTACAAAGAATTTACTCCCAATGTTTCTGATAGCTTGACTGCATAGTATTTATCAAAAAACATCGGGTAAATTTTGATATCATTATAGTTTTCCTTAAAATATTTAATCACATCTTTCGACATGAAGAATAAAGCATCTTCTTTTTGAGTCATGTGCAAGGTACTAGAATAGGGAGCTTTGGCAATATAAAGAAAGTGCCTGAATCCCATTTCGTAAACTTCCCCTATTTGATCCCGCACAACTGTGGGTTCTTTAAACATCTGTTCGTGTTCGTAGGTTTCAGAGAATGTTTTGAGCAATTGTAGCCTCACAGAACCATCCTTTTGACGCCTCGCTCCCACAATTTCTCCCTGCAAATTCGACAGCTTTTGCTCGCTATTCCACTTAGCATCGCTTTCCCGACTGGAAACTATAACTATAGCGAGTTTATCCAGTTCTTTTGGAGAGTCTGACTCGTTGTCAAAGGTAAACTTTTTAGGCAGCACAGAATACAGAGAACTCATCACATTGGCAGCTTTGTATTCTATATTCCTGATATCAATACCCTGAGAATTAGAACGATGTTCCTCATTTAGTAAATGCGACAACCTTTTAGATAAAGAACGCATGAACTCTTCTACGGGCGAATCAGATTGTTGGTTACTAAGTTGTAGCCGCAGTATGGGAATGAATAATCTACTCTGCTTTTCCAAAAGTAGCTTCAGGGAAGTATATGCAAGTAAATCGAAAGTAAACCGATACACAAAACTTTTTTTATCCTCCCACTTATTGCTAGCTAGGCTGTAGGGAAAAGCAACTAATTTTCGTTTTTTAAACAGGTTATCATATGTTTTTCGGGACAAGTCCTCTTTTGGCATTAGCAGCACTGGTAGAGCTTTAACACCTGTGATATCATACTCCATACTGAAGCTTTGTAAGTCATCAGTAGAAAAATAATGAACATCACTAATTTCAATTTGAGCTGTCAGAGTACACAGGGAATTTTGAGCAGCATTTGCTTTACCAATAGCTATATATTTTAATGCTTTTTTCTCTTTGCTTCCGAAAACCGACTGAAAAAATGTAGAGTTTGTAGAAATCTTGTCAATACTCTGCTCTAAAATGCTGCTTTTTACCGAAATGTGGAGCGGAAATTCTTTCGGTAAGTTCTTTTGTTTTAGAAGTTTTTGCAGGAGATTTTTGAGCGTGTCTATTTTAGAGGCAATGTTATATTGTTCAAAATATTTTTTGATGTCTTGTAAAACTTTTTTTTTCGCTGATTCATCAGACCCGTTAAAAGTTTTTAGTACGTTTTCTTCAAATTCTGGAATAGGATTGTATTCTAAGTCCGAGTTAACTATATAACCCTCTGATGAGGGGTCTTTTCCGGCAAAAACGAAGTAGTACAAAAATACTAACTTCAATAGCTTTCTAGCAAAAATTTCTTTTCTAGCAGGCTTATCAAGTTCGGCTTTGTGTTCCTCACTTTCAGGGTCAAGCAGATTGAGATAATACTCAAAGACTGTTTTGCCACCATAGGCTTGAACTGGGTTATTAAACTTGAGCTTTAGTCCAAAAACAAACTGAATATCTCCCTTATTTTCGTCTTTGGTTTCTCCTAAATATCCTTCTATTTTGGGAATAATCGGCAGCATATCGAATGCTTCAGCACGAGCAAAAGCATCTCGGTAATTCAAGTCGGTGCCCGCATAGTTGACCGAGTAATCACCGTCGCCTTTTTCGAGATTGCTGATATATTTATCAATGAGCTTGAGACGCCGGATTAGGTCTTCTAAATAGATTACCCCCTCATTATTTGACGCGCTATTGCTTGTGCTAACGTTGTCTTGGAGAAATTCTAAATAACATATCTGTGCCTGTTTTTTTAGTTTGCCTATACTTTCGGTATCTACAATTTCTTTGAGTTTGTAAAAATCTGATTTAGAGTCTTCCTCTAAGTCTCTAAGAATATAATCCAAGTCTTCGCGATCGCTCTCACTAGCGCTAGCAAACTGAAATTTGACATAATTTTCTAAGCCTTGTTTTAGCTCAGTGTTAAATTTACTGGTGTTGCCAACGGTGATAGTTAGTTTATGAAATTTTAGCAGTTCTTTGCTGCTAGAATTTTTTTTGATACTCAATCGCTGCTTTTGCAACCCTGAATATTTTCCAAATGGATAGCTAAAGTCTAACTTGGGATAGGGACTCTTTAGTTTCGGCAAATCTGTAATTAAGCTAGCCACATACTGTTTGATATCAAGCTGTTGATTATGTTGCTTAATTGCCGAATCCAACAAAGCTTGCAAACTATTTTTAATCTGTGTAATTTGACCTGGAAAACGTTCTTTGAAACCAGGAGTAAAATTGACTGTGGCAGTACGAACACTCCGCTCGGAAGCACCTAAAGGATTTTCTACGGGCAAACCTGCGACTTCTTCGGCTATGCTGTCAATGTCGATGAGCAGACGATCGCCATTACCATGTATCTTAAAAGGATTCTGAGTCTCTGGCTTCTCTAAAACTTCTAAAATCTTGTCCAATATGTCACTACAGTCAACCGCAACTAAATCCCCGCCTGCCGTTCTTAGGGTATTCACTCTGCAACCTCCTCGCACCGCTTGACAACTTATGCAATTCAGCTATGATAGCAGAGATTGATTTATTAGTCAAGTGGAGTACGTTCTGTTCCGACTTACGAAATAATTCCTAAGTTCTATATCGCTTCAAAAAGCTTGAATCCACTCTTTCACGTCGTATTCAGTCCAAACCCCATTTACCCAATAAGGATCGGCTTCCACCAATTCTCGCACGGCAGCCTCATCTTCTGCTTCGTAAATTGCAAAAATTTTTGTTAAATCTTTGGTTGGCCCGATCGTACTTAATACGCCCGATTCCTTCTGCTTAGCCAATCCTGCTAAATGAGCGTCCCGAAACGGAGCGCGTTTTTCGAGAACGTCTTCGCAGTAACTTCCCCACATCACATATTTGGTCACGGTTTTGAGCCTTAGATGAATTTGTTTAAAAATTATTGTACAATAGGAGTAACAGGATTTAACGAAAATTTTAAGGATTAAGATTAATTGACCGCAGAGGGCGCAGAGGAATAGAGGGGAATAGAGAGGTTTGTTAGAGAGAAGGAGGTTACTATGACTTTATTAGATATTCGGCTGCTGACTGTTCATGAATATGACCGGATGACGGAAATTGGTATTTTTGACGGAGATGAACGGGTAGAATTACTAGCAGGACAGATAGTAAAGATGGCAGCGAAAGGAACAGCACACGGTGCGGCGGTGAAACGGACTGAGAAGCTACTGGAAAACCGTTTGGGAGAGCGGGTTTTGGTGCGGCTGCAAGACCCGGTTAGGATGAATAATTACTCCCAACCTGAACCGGATATTTCTGTAGTTATACCAGATCCACTTTACTATGAAGACCACCATCCAATTCCTTCAGAAATTTATCTGATTATTGAAGTTGCGGATACTACGCTGAGAACGGATTGCGGGATTAAAGCGAAAATTTATGCTGAGTCGGGAATTACTGATTATTGGGTTTTGGATGTGAATAATCGGCAACTTCATGTTTTTCGAGAACCGAGTCAGGATGGTTATCAAAGTCGGGTGATTCTTGCGGATGGTGATAGTATTTCTCTGTTGCGATTTCCTGATTGTTCTTTTTTTGTGCGGGAGATGTTGCGACCTTTAAATTAATGATTTTTTCAATGAATTTAGGACTCGCTTGGCCGCAGAAACCGGGTTTCTATGAATATATTGATTTGTGGCGGGCAATCTTGCAAGAAATCCGGTTTCTCAGTCTTTGCGTGTAAGTCGAGAGAGGGCGGGCACTTTTAGCACCGCCCCTACAATTAGCTTCTCAAACTAACGCCGAATTTTTCAACTAGGACATCGCGGACTTTTTGTTGTGCCGGTTCGACATCGGTTTCGCTCAAAGTTCGATCGCCCGCGCGGTAAATTAACCGAAAAGCCAAACTCCGCTGTCCCGCCGGCACGTTGTCGCCCCGATATTCGTCGAACAGTTCCACCGAATCCAGCAGACTACCCGCCGCCTTTTTCATCGCACTCTGCATCTCAACAACCGGAACTTCCACCGGTGCGAAAAATGCAATGTCTCTGTCAGAAGCGGGGAAACTCGAATAACCGGCGAATTTGCGAGTTAAGTTGTTCGATCGCCCTAATCCACCCAACAGCACCGCTAAATCTAATTGAAACACGTAAACCTGCTCGGGCAAATCCTTTTCCTGCTGCAATTGCGGGTGCAACTGTCCGAAAACTCCTAAATGTTTTCCGTTTAACGATAACGCAGCCGTGCGGCCAGGATGCAAGCGTGTATTCGAGGAATCGCTTTGATATTCTACGGACAAACCCAACTCCTGAAACGCGCTTTCCAAAACCCCCTTAGCTTCAAACCAACTCAAAGGTCGATCGCGCCCGGACTGCTGCCATTTCCACACAGTCGGATCGCCGCCGATAATCCCCGCCACTGCATCGGCTTCCTTCATTGCATCCCCATCTTTCCAAAAAATGCGGCCGACTTCAAAACCGTTTAGCGCCCCATTTCCCTGTTCCAAATTGTACCCGAAAGCATCAATCAAACCCGACAGCATTTCTGTCCGCAAAGCCGAATACTCGACAAACAGCGGATTCGCCAGCACAACCTGATTGTCTCCCTCAGTTTTCACCAAAGAATAGTGCATCAACTCGGTCAAACCGGCCGCCCGAAAAGCCGATCGCACATTCCGAATTGCCGCGTATTCTGCCGACAGATAACCTGGTTCCGTTTTGCTAGGCAAAGTATCGCAGAAATTGTCGTAGCCGTGGAGTCTGGCAACTTCTTCAATTAAATCGATTTCCCTTTCTAAATCGCGGTAGCGGTAAGGCGGCACAGTCACATTCCAAACCCGCTCTTTTTCCGTTGGAACAACTTCGCATCCCAAGGCTGTGAGAATATTTTTCACCTCTTCCGGTTCCAGATATTTAGAACCGCCCGTTTCTCCTCTTTTCAACTGCCCCAAAACCAGATTTACTCGGTCTAAACGCAATTCGAGCGATCGCGAAAAACTCAAATCATCGCCGGCACTCGCCGTTTTCTGCACCGTCGCAGTGCCTCCAGCCAACTCCAAAATTAGGGCGACAGCGCGGTTGCAAGCCGTCGTCAAAGCCGCCTGATTCACCCCCCGTTCGTAGCGGATCGATGCCTCGCTGCGCAGGCCTTGAGCGCGCGCAGAACGGCGAATCGTTGCCTGGTCAAAAATCGCTGCTTCCAAAACTAAATTTTGCGTTCCTTCGTGAACTTCCGTGTCTTCGCCGCCCATTACCCCAGCTAAGGCAACAGGTTTGTCGCTAGCAGTAATTAACAGGTTTTGCGCTTGCAAATTGCGGTTTTGTCCGTCCAAGGTTTTGAAGGATTCGCCTGTTTTGGCAAAGCGGACGCCGATGCTGATATCTTGAGTGCCGGTGAAAGATTGCAGGCGATCGCGATCGAAAGCGTGCAGCGGTTGTCCCCATTCCAGCAAAATGTAATTAGTTACGTCAACCACATTATTAATCGGCCGCACTCCCGCCGCCTGCAACCGCTGCTGCAACCAAGCTGGAGAAGCAGCTATTTTCACACCTTCAATTGCCGTGCCGATGTAAATCGGGCATCCTTGCGGTTCGGATATTTCTACTGCCAAACCAGGACTTTCTTTGCCCTCAATCACAACACCATTTGCTTGGGGAATTCTCAAACTCGCCCCAGTCAGCGCCGCCACTTCCCGCGCTACACCCACCATGCTCAAAGCGTCAGCACGGTTTGCAGTTGCTGTCAAGTCTAAAATCACATCGTCTAAACCCAAAAGTGGGCGAATATCGCTGCCCAATTCGGGATTTTCTAACTCGAAAATGTGAATCCCGGCTGACTCTTTAGATAGTCCCAATTCCGCCAGGGAGCAAATCATTCCTTCGGAAGGAACGCCTCGCAATTTAGCAGGTTTAATCTTTAAATCAATAGTCGATAAATAAGTGCCGACAACAGCGACAGGCACGTAAATGTCTGCCCTAGCGTTGGGTGCGCCGCAAACAATATTCAAAGCTTCTGAAGAACCCACATCCACTTGACAAACTCTCAATTTGTCTGCATTGGGATGCTGTTCGCAGGCGATGATTTTGCCCAAAACTACACCGCTTGCCCACGGGCGGCGGTCTTCTATTTCTTCGACTTCAAACCCGGCCATTGTCAGGGTTTCGGCTAATTCTTCCGGGGATATTGCCACATCCACCAATTCCCGGAGCCACTTTAGAGATATACGCATAATTTAGTCAGTAGTTAGTTGTCAGTGCTCAGTAGTTATTAGTCAAAAGTCGTAGCCTGTCGGCACCGACTTTTGAGTCCCAGAATTTATTCTGGAAAGCTTTTAATAGCATACTAATTTAATTTTGTCAAGACTGTTATGGTACACATCAGCAAAAACGAGTCCTCTGCCCAAAGGTAGATGTCTGTTGGGGGATGAGCAGCATTCTCATTCAGAGAATGAGGTATGCTAGAGACATCTAAAAACGCAAAAAGCACCTGAGTTTAGAAAGACTTTACACAAAAAAGCACAACTTTAGCAAGTCTTTAAACTATCTTCAAGGATAATCAACCGAAAAAACTCACACCAGCGAGATAATCAAAATAGGGAAAAGATATCGGCCTAAAAGACTTAGGTGCAATTCCAATTCGCAATCGAAGGCACGGCCTGCCGAAAACTGATAGATTAGTATGTCTACCAGAAGCAGGAACAGGCTATTTGTGCAGTCGAGCGACGCTGACAAGATCAGAACAATATAGGCAAACTCAATCAATATGAGCTACTGCGTAAATCCGGGCTGTCCCCATCCTCAAAACCCTCCTGACTCTATTCTTCAGTGTCAGACTTGCGGTGCGCGGTTATTGCTGCGCGCTCGCTACCAAGTCATTGAACCCTTAGGACAAGGAGGTTTTGGAGCTACATTTCTGGCAAAAGACATCTCTTTGCCCGGTCAACCTAGTTGCGTGGTCAAGCAACTGCGACCCAATAGTTCGTCGCCGCGAGTTTTAGAGATGGCGCGGGAATTATTCAAGCGAGAGGCGAAAACCCTCGGCCAACTGGGGGACCACCCGCAAGTACCGAGGCTGCTAGACTATTTTGAAACGGAACAGCAATTTTACTTAGTTCAAGAGTATGTTAAAGGCTCGACTTTGAAACAAGAAGTCAAGCACTCAGGCCGTTTCAACGAATCGGACGTTAAAAATTTTCTATTAGAAATTCTGCCAGTAGTGCAATATATCCACAGCCAAGGAGTAATTCACAGAGACATCAAACCCGCAAATATTATTCGCCGAGTTCAAGACAGCCACTTAGTTCTGATTGATTTCGGAGCGGTAAAAGATCAAGTCAGCCAAACCATATTATTAGACCCCGCCGACCAAAGCGCCAACACGAAATTTTCAGTCGGCACATTTAGTTTTGCCCCCCCGGAACAAATGGCGCTGCGGCCGATATTTGCCAGCGACATCTACGCCTTGGGCATGACTTGTTTGTACTTGCTGACAGGAAAGTCGCCCAAGGATTTAGATTTCGATGCCGTAACGGGCGAAATTGTTTGGCAGCCCCACGTTCAGGTGAGTCCACATTTTGCGCGGATTCTCCATAAAATGCTCAAGCCGATGGTTGGGCACCGCTTCCAATCGGCGGGAGATGTGATCAGAGCTCTCTCTGGCGAATTTGAAGACCCAAGTCTTATGGATGGCTTGGCAACTCAATTCAATGGTTCTAGCCGCACAGTTGAAGAACCGACGATATTTAACGGTGAGGCTACTTCGTGGCCTTCCCCCCAGACCAACATCGGTCAAGATTTGCGATCGAACCAAAGCCGCATCGGTAAAACTTCATTCACCCAATCCCGGAACACGGGTATCCAGCCCAGAGTTTCCCGGACTCTGGCTGAGTCCGGCAGAACTTTCGGAACGGTTGCACCTTCCAGCGGCAATTTAGCAGGGTCAAAGGTAACGAAAGCTTTTATTAAGTGGGACACCAACAGCTTGCGAGCGGCATATTTTAAAGGCAAGCGCGATTTTGCTGACTGCGAACTGTCGGGTTTGCAACTGCAAAAAGCGCAGTTGGCGGGGGGAAATTTTTATCAGGCTAAGTTGGTGAAGGCAAATTTGCAAGCAGCGGATTTGTCGGGGGCGAATTTGGGCCATGCCCGGTTAATTCAGGCGAATTTGCGAGATGCTAACTTGACTGAGGCTTATTGCAGCACTGCCAATTTTGAAGGGGCGGATTTCCGAGGCGCTGACTTGACGGGGGCTTATTTGACTAAGGCGAATTTGCGGGGAGCAAATTTGTGCGGGGCGAATCTTACCAACGCTACAGTTTCTGAGGAGCAACTGGCAATGGCAAAGACCAATTGGCTTACTGTTAAGCCGGATGGCAAGCGGACTTTTGGATTTTAATAAGTCAGTTGTCAGTTGTCAGTTGTCAGTTGTCAGTTGTCAGTTGTCATTAGTCATATCAATTCCGGTTGCACGGGAATGACATAGCTTTGGTTTTTTGCCAACAATGGAAACAAGTAATATCGTTTCCGGCTGCACCGGAATGATAAGCTTTCGACACCGCGCCTGGCCGTTTCCCTACCCCGATTAATTGTAGGGAAACGGCACTGCCATCTCGAAAGCTGTGGGTAAGATTAATGCCGATGCTACCGGATTTGATATGATTTTTACCAGCCTAGAATGGTTCAAAAGACCAAGGGAAAAAACTCCGACAAAAACCGACCTACCCACGCAGTGGCGGCCTCAATTCCATTCTCCTTGCAGCCCAAAAGCAGCCCAATAATAAGGAGATTGCCATTGTGGAAGCTGTAGCACTTCGATTTGCGCCGATCGCAGTGCCGCAGCAGGCGCCAATTTATCTTGGAGCATTTTTTTGTAAAATCGTGTCATCAGCTCAGAAGTTACTCGATCGTCAACACTCCACAGAGAAACCACCACACGCGGCGCGCCCGCATACATAAACCCTCTCGTCAAACCCACCAACCCTTCTCCTTTAATGTCTTTTCCCAAACCCGTCTGACACGCGCTCAGCACCACCAATTCGGCCGGTAAATTGAGATTGAAAATATCATTCAGTCGCAAGTAGCCATTTTGTAACGTACCTTTCTCATCAACTAAAGATAGCACCAATCCAGATAATTCTGGATGTTTGCTATTAGCAAATCCGTGCGTAGCGAAATGAACAATGCGATATTGAGATAAATCGGGATTGGTTGCTGTGGTACGATTAGCCGTAAAGTCAAGCGCTTGTTTTTCCAAATCATCGGGAACCAAAGCCAAGATTTGCTCAGCTTCAGTTCGCGAGAAAGGTAGGCGAGTCCAATAAATTTCTGCCTCTGATGCAGATCTCTGTAATTGTTGCGCTTCCACTGGCAGATTTTCAACAGTTTGATTCTTCGTTACAGGCGATGTACTCGTGCCTTTGAGCCGTTCATCGTCAGTGCTAAAAACAGGATCGGCAAACAAGGCGATCGTCTTTGGAGCCGGTTGACGAGTCGCCATATCCCGCCGCAGAATTGCTAAAGTTGAAGCAGAAGGCAGATTAACAATTTCATGCTTAACTATTAGCGGCGCTTCAGATTTTTCCAGAGTAAGAGCGCCAAAAGGGATGTATTGCAAAGCGCCATCCGCAACAATTAGCAAGCGCTTGTTGCCCAACTCAGAAGCAACCGGAGCGAGAATCATTTGGCTTAGAAGTCCAGCAGATTCGGCAACCATTTGAGGAGAGGTTCTCGTGGTGGGTTTGGTTAAAGTATCGCGGAAATTCTTAGCCGTGGTTTCAATCTCGGTGCGAGAAGGGAGTTCGTAACTGGTGAAAGAAGTTTTCGTCACCGCCCACAAATAACTGCGCTCCTCACCCAAAGAATATTCTAAAAGTAGCGTGTTGTCATCGATTACCTGTTGTTGAATTTGTTGCAGGTTGAGAGGTTCGGGATATTTGAGAGCAGCGTAACGAGGACTGCTGGCGCGAATTTTAGCTTCTATTTGAGCGAGTTCCTTGAGAACTGTGTCGATTTTTTGTTGAATTTCATTCACAGCTTCAGGGGTGGATTGAGCGCTGACAATTTGGTATTTGCGAGTCTGAAAATCGCTGAGTTGTTGTTGCAAATTTTGTTCTTGTGCTAGCAGTTGCGAGTCAACACCTTGGCGAATATTTGCGCTCGCTTCGCTGAGGAGTTCAAGCAGACTGCGAGCACGGGCACGTTCGCTAGCATGAAAGGCTTGTGCGTCGTAACCTTGATCGGGATTTTTCTGGTGCAGTTGCATCAACAAATCGATGTAAAACTGGTAATAATCTTGGTTGCGGGCAAAGTAAGACTGGCGCAGTTCTTGGCTAGCGATTTGAGTGCGGAGGTTTTCAATAATATTAATTGCGGTTTCGATTGGTGTTTTGGCGGCGGCGAGGTTATTTTGTTGGCGGTTTAAGATGGCTTGATTGTAGAGGATGTGCGCTTCTTCTGTTTTGTAACCCAATTGTCGAGATAAAGATAAACCTTGGTTATAGTTTTCAAGTGCGGTAGAATTCTGACCCAAAGCAGCTTGTATTTTCCCAATTTGGTTGAGGACTGTGGTTTCTTTTACTTTGTCGTTTAAGTGTCGGGAGATGTTCAGGGCTTGGTTGTAGGCATTTAGGGCCGTTGACCATTCTTTTGAAGCGATGTAGGTGCTACCAATGCCAGTTAAGGCAGTAGATTCTGCTGCTAAATTACCTGCGGGTCTGGAGATTACCAGGGCTTTGTTGTAGGAGTCTAGGGCATTTTTCCAGTTTCCTGTAGCAGCCTGAATATTACCAATGTTGTTGAGGGTGTTGGCGACTGCTGTTTGGTCATTTAATTGATAGAATAAGGGCAAAGCTTGGTTATAGTAATCCAGGGCATTTTTCGGATCAGATAAATCGGTGTAGAGTTGACCAAAACTGTTAATAACAGCGGCTTCTTCGGCTTTGGCACCGGCTTGTTGCGATAAGGGTAAGGCTTGATTGTAGGAGTCTAGGGCAGATTGAAATTGTCCGAAATTGGCGTAAATTTTACCCATTGAAAGGAGAGTACGTGTGGCTTGGGCGTAGTTTCTATCTGCACGATAGAGTGCGAGGGCTTCTTCTAACTTTGCCAGTGCGAGTTGTTTAGATTCGACTGTGCTTTGGCTAGAAAGTTGAGTTCCTTTGATAAATGCTACTTCAGCAGCAGAAACTTTTATTCCAAGTGATAAGTCCCATAGGCGAGCAGTTCTATCACTACTAGCAGTGAGGATTTGGCGACCATCGGGGCTAAATTCTGCATGGTTGACCCCATCCTCATGTCCTCGAAATATCGCTAGAAGATTACCTTTGGTATCCCACAGACGGGCGGTTTTATCAAAACTAGAAGTAAGGATTTGGCGACCATCGGGACTAAATACGGCACTGTTGACTCTAAAATTATGCCCCCGGAACTCAGCTAGAAGATTGCCTTTGGTATCCCACAGGCGAGCGGTTTCATCCTCACTGGCAATCAGGATTTGACTACCATCCGGGCTAAATACGGCCCTGTAGGGCGTAAGCCTGCCTGAATTTACATCCTCCCGGAACTCGGCCAAGAGATTGCCTTTAGTATCCCACAGGCGAGCAGGTCGATTAACGCTGTCAGTCAGAATTTGGCGACCATTGGGACTAAATTTGGCACTGCTGATATATGTCTCATGCCGGAACACAGCCAGGAGATTACCTTTTGTCTCCCATAGACGGGCGGTTTTATCTACTAAACTGGCGGTGAGGATTTGACTACCATCGGGGCTAAATACGGCACTTGTGACTTCTCTTTCATGCCCTCGGAACACAGTCAGGAGATTGCCTTGGGTATCTAACAGACGGGCGGTTTTATCCATACTAGCGGTGAGGATTTGACGACCATCGGGGCTAAATACTGCACTTTTTACACTACTTTCCACAGTTTTCTCATGCCCCTGAAACTCGGTGAGGAGATTGCCTTTGTTATCCCACAGGCGAACGGTTTTACCCGTGGTGGTGAGGATTTGGCGACCATCCGGGCTAAATACGGTACGCGTGAGATACTCATCCCCTGGCAGCTCAGCTAAGAGATTGCCTTTGGTATGCCACAGGTGGGCGGTTTTACCCGTGGTGGTGAGAATTTGGCGACCATCCGGGCTAAATACGGCACGCTTGACTCCATACTTATCGTGCCGTAACTCTGCTAGTTGAGCGCTATTTTTAGATACGCTTTCCCGAAAAGTTTGCAGCGCTGCCATTTGCTCGGCTTGGGCAGCAATTGCTACTGATACATCCCACAGACGGGCGGTGCCATCATCACCAGCAGTGAGGATTTGACTACCATCGGGGCTAAATACTGCACCGAAACCTCTTTCATGCCCTCGGAACACAGCCAGGAGATTACCTTTGGTATCCCATAAGCGGGCGATTCCAGGGTCGATTCCATTTGCAGCATCATTACTGATAGTGAGAATTTGGTTGCCGTCGGGACTAAAAACTGCACTGTAGAAATATTTTTCATCTTCCCGAAACTCTGTCAAGAGATTGCCTTTGGTATCCCACAAGCGAGCAGTTTCAGCCCAAGCATAGGTGAGGATTTGATTACCATCGGGGCTAAATACGGCTGTTGTGAGTCTCTTTCTATGCCCCCGGAACTCAGCCAGGAGATTGCCTTTGAGATCCCACAGGCGGGCGGCTTCATGATCACTAGCAGTGAGGATTTGGCGACCATCGGGGCTAAATACTGCACTGTTGACCCCATCCTCATGTCCCCGAAACTCCACCAATAGATTGCCTTTGAGATCCCACAGGCGGGCTGTTTTATCGTTACTAGCAGTAAGGATTTGCCGGCCATCTGGACTGAATACCGCACTTGTGGCTATTCGCCCCCATAGTTTCTCAGGTGGTTTCAACTCAGCTAGGAGATTACCCTTAAGATCCCACAGGCGGGCGGTATCATCACCACCACCACTACCACCAGCGGTGAGAATTTGGCGACCATCGGGGCTAAATATTGCACTGTATATTCCTAAAGAGCCACTCCCCCGCAACACAGAGAGAGGATTGCCTTGAGTATCCCACAAACGGGTAGTTTTATCATCCGCACCAAGGGTGAGGATTTGGCGACCATCGGGGCTAAATATTGCGCGGCTGACCCCCTCCTGCCCCTGGAACTCGGTTAGGAGATTGCCTTTGAGATCCCACAGACGGGCTTTTTTATCTTGACTAGCGGTGAGGATTTGCCTACCATCGGGACTAAATACGGCACTGAGGACATCATGATTGTGTCCTCGGAATATTGCCAGTTGAGCGTTATTTTTGGACACGCCTTCCTGAAAGGTTTCCTGGGCAGCGATTTGCTCGGATTCTGCCGCAATGGCGGCTGATACGTCCCACAGACGGGCGATTTTATCCATACCGCTGGTGAGGATTTGCCTGCCATCGGGACTAAATACTGCCTGTACTAACCCCTCATGTCCCCGCAACTTTGCGAGTAGATTGCCTTTCGTATCCCAAATTTGAGCAGTGCCATCCCTACTACTGGTAAGGATTTGGCGACCATCGGGGCTAAATCCTGCTGCACTTCCGACAGAACTCCAGTCGGAATCTCCATGCTGTCCAAACACAGCGAGGAGATTGCCTTTGGTATCCCAAATGCGGGCGGTTCCGGAACTAATGGTAAGGATTTGGCGACCATCGGGGCTAAATATTGCACTGTGGACATGATATTCATGCCCTTGGAACTCGGTTAGGAGATTACCGTTGGTATCCCACAGGCGGGCAGTTTTATCCTCGCTGGCGGTGAGGATTTGCCTGCCATCGGGACTAAATACTCCAATGAGGGCTACCTGCCTATGCGCCTGGAATTCTTTGAGAAGATTGCCTTTGAGATCCCACAGGCGGGCGGTTCCACCCCAACTAATGGCGAGGATTTGGCGAGCATCGGGGCTAAATACGGCTTTTGCGAAGCCTTCTGATCCGTCACTTCTGATCGGGAACTCTGCTTTGAGATTACCTTTGGTATCCCACAAACTGAGTTTACCCCACCTGCCGGCTTTATCCTGAAAGCTCCTATTAATGAGGATTTGGCGACCATCGGGGCTAAATTCTGCACTTCTAGTGCTACTTACAATAACAGACTGATCGTCAAACGCCTGGAATTCGGTTAGGAGATTGCCTTGGATATCCCACAGGCGGGCGGTTCCATCCCCACTGATGGTGAGAATTTGGCTGCCATCGGGACTAAATACGGCACTGGTGACTTCTCTCTCATGCCCCCGGAACACAGTCAGGAGATTGCCTTGAATATCCCACAAGCGGGCGGTTTTATCTGTACTAGCAGTCAGGACTTGCCGACCATCGGGGCTAAATACTGCACTGTCTACCCTCCTCTCATGCCCCACAAACATGGCGATTTGCCCGCCAAATGCTTGCACGGGTTGCTGCGTTCCTGATGCGCTTGGGTTTTCCGTTGTTGGTGACTGAGATGGTGTGGGAATCCTGGGTTGGCCGCTGATGGGGATGCTGTAGGTAGTAGCGAATACAACTCCCATCGCCAGAGGGAGACAGCGATGCACTTTTCGGTATTTATCTGGCAGCATAATTGTTTTTTGGGAGAGTTAAGAATTGGGAGAGGGGGGTCAACTGAACCTTTCTCTAGCGAATTCGTAAAAGCCAAAAGCTATAGTTTCTTTTTGGATAGGCAAATCTGCTTAGGGTTGGCTCTTTTTTTTATCGAGGTCATCAAAATTAAGATGGGCTGGGGGTTAGTTGTCAGAAAAAATTATTTATGTTAAAGAGAAACTCTATCATTTTTGATAATCTTTGTCTGTCATTGGCTGCGTCAAGGGTGAGGAAAAGACGTTAAGGGATGTAACTTGAATCGATCGGTGGCGGGGCGTTGGCTTGTCGATGTTATTATCTTTTGACTGGCTGACTGTGGTTTGTAAAGCGAGCTAATTTTTCTCAAGGGACATAACGAAGAAACCTCTCCCCCCCACTCTCCCCACTCCCCACTCGCCCAGTCAGGTGAGTCGTCAGGAGGAAGTTCGATCGCCCCAAAGCCGCCTAAATTAAAAACTAGGAATGGAGGATTCGATCGCACCTAAACATGAAACTGCTCAACCCCCGCACTCGAACGCTTCTGTACACCGGCATCCTGGCGCTGGCCTACTTTGTTACCGGAAAACTCGCAGCGTCGATGCTGGGACTGGTGCAAGCCGAACCCTCCCCCGTGTGGCCGCCCGCCGGTATTGCTCTAGCGGGACTGCTACTGCAAGGACGACGGATGTGGCCGGGAATTGTCCTCGGTTCAGTGCTGTTAAACTCTACGGGCGGTATACCGTCGGCTGTCATTGCCGCATCGGCTTTTAGCGTCACCCTGCAAGCGCTGGCTGGAGAGGCTTTGCTGACTTGGAGCGGATTTTCTACCAAACTCGATCGACTGCGAGATGTTCTGGCTTTAGTAGCGGGCGCTGTCATCGGGTCTACTTTCCTAGGCTCTATCCTCAGCAACTTGGGTACGTGCATTTCTGGTTGGGATCAGTGGAGCAATTTCTCTCGGAACTGGTGGACTACGTGGCTCGGAGACGGCATGGGAATTTTGATTGTGACGCCCGTGCTGCTGACTTTGAACCACGCCGTTAATAGTTTTAAATTTCCACTAAAACTGAGATGTTTCATTATTTTCAATTACTTGTTTAGGAACAGGCATCTTTCCTGTTCCACAAGAGATGATTTTTCTCGCTTCACAGGCATCTTTCCTGTTATTGAAAATGGTGTAAAAGGTAAGATTAAACCGAGGATTATTTCAAGTTTAAAAGGATTTTTTAACTGGGGTAATTACCAACCAAAACTTACAAAATATTCAAGCCAACTTACTGCACATGAAAACCGCTATAATCTTCTATTTTTAATTATTAATTATTCAGAAATAGCGCTCTGGCTGACTCTCTTGCTGAGCGTGAGCTGGCTGTTTTTTTGCTCAAAAATACAAGCGGCGATCGCTCAGTATCCGCTGGAGTATCTGCCTTTTCCTCTGATAGTTTGGGCTGCCCTGCGGTTTCAACCGGCGGGAGCGATTTTTGCTTATTCGATCGTCTCTTACATCGCGATTTGGGGAGCGGTGCAGGGAGGTGGCCCGTTTTTGGCTAAAAGCGATAATCTCAAACAGGCGGTTTTATTTTTACAAGCTTTTACCGGTACGATCGCCCTTGTGGCTTTGATGTTGGCCGCCGCCGTAGCAGAACGCCAGCAAGCGCTGGTGGAGGTGCGCCGCACGGCTGCCATGCTGCGCGATCGCGAAGCTAGTTTAGCCAACGCTCAGCGCATCGCTCAGTTGGGCAATTGGGATTTAAATTGCGCCGCCGTTACAGCAACTGACAACTGCCAAGAATCCGCAGCAGATCGTATATCCAATATCGAATTGCGGTGGTCGAACGAACTTTACCGCCTCTTGGGTTTTGCTCCGGGAACCGTCAAACCGACACCAGAAGTTTTTTTGCAGGCCGTACATCCAGAAGACCGAGAATTGGTGGCGCGATCGCAGCGCCAAGCTATGTTTGAGCGCACACCCTATTGCATTAACTACCGAATTGTGCTGCCAGACGGCTCCGAACGCACTGTCTGCGAACAGTCGGCCATTCAGTCAGGGGCGATCGCCGCCACAGTCCAAGACGTTACCGAACGCCACCGCGCGGAAACCGCTTTGCGCGCGTCCTCCGATCGCGATCGCTTGCTCTCAGAAATCGCCCTGCGAATTCGCAACTCCCTCGACCTCGAAGAAATTCTCAACACTACTGTTGCCGAAGTCCGGCAATTTTTCAAGGCAGACCGGGCTTTCATCGGTATTGTGGACGCGGACGGGGTAAATCTTCCTAGCCCGGTATACGGTAAGGTTGTGGCCGAGTCTGTGGATGCCCAATGCCGTTCTCTTTTGGGGTGGGTACTCGCTGACGAGAATCACCTCGAAAGCCAGAAAACTTTTTATGCTAACAACCGCGTCCGAACTATCTCCGATACTGCTAGCGTTGAACTCAGCGTTCCAATTGCCCAATTGTACAGCGACTATCAAATTCGCGCGACCTTAAATGTGCCGATCGTCCTGGGGGATGAATTGTTCGGGATCTTGGCCGTCAACCAGTGTTCGGGGCCCCGCCAGTGGCAGGAATTTGAAATTGATTTGTTGGAAAAACTCGCTACCCAAGTGGCGATCGCTCTTCAGCAAGCCCAACTTTTGCAGCAGGTAAAAGCTCTCAATGCCAACTTGGAATCTCAAGTGGAGGAACGCACCCACCAACTACAGCAAAAAATGCACGAGTTGCAAGAAAGCAACCGCCTGAAAGACCTATTTTTGCACGCAGTTTCTCACAATCTCCGCACTCCTGTTATGGGAATGTTAATACTGCTGAAAAATTTGCTCAACAAATCGGCCTCTGATTCTCTACAAGATGTTCCGGTTTCTCGATCGATTTTGCAGCGCATCGTTCAGGCCAGCGAACACCAGTTGACTATGGTTAATTCCCTGCTCGACGCTCACGCTAGCGAGGTCAAAGGTATTGTTCTCAATACTGTACTGCTGCATTTGCCGTCTTTAGCTTCAGCCATTGTTGCCGATTTAGAACCGATGCTGACCAAAAACCAAGCAACTTTGACTCAGGAAATCTCGGCGGATTTGCCACAAGTCAATGCCGATCGCCAACACTTGCAGCGGGTGCTAGAAAATCTGTTGACTAATGCTATTAAACACAATCCTCCGGGAGTCAATATAACTTTTAAAGCCGAGGTAATTGAAGTTGAAACAGTGCTAAGTTATGAAGAAAATTTACAGCCTTTAACATCGCCCAATAATCCGCTTGCCCGCTGTATCGCTAACCGGATATCTGCTGCGGGCGATCGTCCTAGGATCGGCGAGACAACCCAGAAAAATCAGGAAACCCTGGCCAAATTCAACCTCGACGGCAGTTGCAAAATGCCCCGCTATCAGGGCCAAATTGGCAATATCGGCAGCAAATTGCCCGGAGTCACCGTAAAAATGGTTCGCTGTACTGTAACAGATAATGGAGTGGGAATCAGTGCCAAACAGCGGGAATCTCTATTTGAACTTTACGTTCACGACCCTAATAGCCGACAATTAACAGGGCTGGGTTTGGGATTGTACCTCTCCAAGCAAATTATCAAAGCTCACGGCGGCGAAATTGGCGTCGAAAGCACTCCCGGCGGTGGTTCGACTTTCTGGTTTTCGCTACCTGTTGTCAACTCGGACGATCGATCTTTGTCAATATAAAATATAAAATCTAAAATCTAAAATGCTATGAACTATTTGGGCAATGCAAAATCCGTTCAGGCGTTAACGGTTTACGAGGTGTGGCGCGATCGCTTCCTCCGAGAGCGGCTGCGCCCTGCAGTCGGAATTGCAATCTTTTTTGCCTTCACAATAACGCTCTATTTTCTAGGCGAAAGATTCTTCGCTCGCCAGGAGTTTAAAAGTGTTTATTTGTACACGAGCGCTGCTGTAGAACTGGGTTTGTTGACCTGTTTTGTGTTGCAAAAAACCTCCTTCGGACAGCGCTATCCCGGTTTGCTATTTTTGGCTTTTTCGTGGTCGCTGACGGTGGTTGTACAGCTTGGGCTAGCTGTCGCACAAGCCGGGGAATTACCAATTTTTACCTGGATTTTAGCGTTTCTGATCCAAGCTACGTTGATGCCCGTCCGCTGGCGCCTCCACCTGATTTCTCAACTCGGCGTTTTGTGTTGCCACGTCGGGATAAATTTGGTTTTAAATCTAAGTTTTGCTAAGTATACTCCTTTTAAGTTGACCGGGTTGTACTTATATTTGTTTTGGATTTGTTTGATTTGCGATTTGTCGGTTTATTGGTACGAATGTCTGCAACGGAAAGAGTTTAGTACCAGGCGTGAGTTGGAATCTGCTTACCAGCAGTTGGAGGTGGCGGAGGCGAAGTACCGCAGCATTTTTGAGAATGCGGGCGAGGGGATTTTTCAAAGCACTCCCGATGGCCGCTACATTACTGCAAATCCAGCTTTGGCGCGGATTTACGGCTGCGATTCTCCCGAAGAAGTGACGGCAAAGTTTACTGATATCGAGCGACAGTTGTATGTCGATCCGGCTCGCAGAAATGAGTTTTTGCGAGCGATCGAGGAAAGCGGCACAGTATCGGATTTTGAATCTAAAATTTACCGCTCAGACGGCAGTATTGTCTGGATTTCTGAGAAGGCGCGGGCGGTACGGGACAGCAGCGGCGCCGTGCTTTATTATGAGGGTTTAATTGAGGATATCACGCAGCGCAAACAGGCACAAGAATCGCTGCGGATGTTTATCCACGCTCTTTCTCACGACTTGCGAAACCCGGTGGCGGGAATGTTAATGGTGCTGAAAAATTGGCAGACGAAACCTGGGGATTCGATCGCAATTCCCCGTTCTATTTTGGAGCGGATGATTCAAGGTAGCGAGCAGCAATTGCGCTTGATAAATTCGCTGTTGGAAGTTCACGCCGGGGAATTGCGCGGTTTTGTTCTGCACTGCGAGCGGGTAGATTTGAGGGCAATAGTTGAAGCGGCGGCAACCGATTTGGAGCCTTTAATAAATGAGGGTCAAGCTACTTTTAAAAATTTGGTTCCACATGATTTGCCAGCAGTGAATGCTGACTATACTCAGTTGTGGCGCGTGTTTTCTAATTTAATTACTAATGCTTTGAAACACAATCTTCCAGGACTAAATTTAACAGTTTCAGCTAAAGTCATTCAGGCGGAAAAATCTATTTTCAATCAAAACGCAGCGAAAAATAAGAGCGAGCAGTTACCAATTCCCCCCGAACAATTCCCAATTCCCCATTCCCCATTCCCCATTCCCCATTCCCCAAGTAGTATGATTCGCTGTACAGTTGAAGATGACGGGGTGGGAATATTGCCAGAACAGTGCGAACATCTTTTTGACCTTTACGTTAGGGGCGATCGATCCCGACACTCGGTTGGTTTGGGTTTGGGTCTCTATCTTTGTCGGCAAATTATTGGCGCTCACGGCGGGGAAATTGGGGTAATTAGCAGTGCCGGTGCTGGGGCAAGTTTTTGGTTTACTTTGCCGCTGGCTGACAATTATCGGTGATTTTTTGTCTGTTTAACTACATTTGATACTTTGGTTGTACCGTTGCAGGTTGTTTTGAGTGGCTCCCGCCAAATTAGCGGATCGAACTATTGATATTAATTTAAAACCGTGCTATAATTACCGCAATGTTTTTTAATAAAAAAATCCCATATTCACATTTTATTTAGAAATACCATTTAATCTAGAAAATCTCTAAAACTCGATAAAAGACCTGTAATTTATGGTCCACAAAAGCTCAGAAAATATAGCTAAAGACGATGCAGCTAAGTACGACTCAGCTAAATATAACGAGCGGTCGTTCTCAACTTTAACTCGGGCGCTCCGTCTTTCCCAAGGTTACTTTTCTTTTGTTTTAGTCAACTGCAACTCGCTGGCTTTGCGGCAGCAAATAGTCGATCGGCTGCAAGCAAATTGTGCCGTGAAACCGCAGCAACTGTTTTTGCCCAAATCGGCGACAACTCTCTACACGACAATCGCAGCAGAACTAGATGGCGAACAGCCTCCAGCTTTAATGCTCCTCGGCTTGGAATCAGTGGAGACGATCGATCGATTGCTCGTTTCTACCAACCTACTATGTAGCGAATTCAGCAAAAAATTTTCCTTTCCCCTCGTCTTTTGGGTGACGGATGAACTTCTGAGAAAAATCATTCGCACCGCCCCGGATTTATACAATCGGATGACGACAATTAGATTCATCAGTAATTAGTCAGCAGCCCATCGATTTTAGATTTTAGATTTTAGATTTTTAACAGTCAACAGTCAATCGATTTTAGATTTTAGATTTTAGACTTTAGATTTTTAACAGTCAACAGTCAACAGTCAACAGTCAACTTTTAAATTCCGCTTCCCAAATCAAGACTAATTCCCGCGCCGCCGCAGTTCCCTCAGCAGGAAAATCGGTCAAAAAGTCTTTATCTGCCGCCACGTTGTAAGGCCCTTCCTTGAACTCCAAAATCACAGTATCCGGTGTCAAAGCGACTAACGTGTGAATAGTGCCCTCTGGAAGTTCGACAGCGCGAGTCGGGCCGACAGCGCTGACTAGCAAGGAGCGAAGGATTTGACCGTTTTCGTTCAAAATAATCATACCGAGTTCTCCTTGAATCACTACGAAAAACTCAAAACCGTTAATCGCAGGCGGGCGCAGGTGTCGGTGAGGGCGGACGTAAGTGCCCGGTTGCAGCACGTTGACAAACCGCTGCACCTTTTCTGACAAATCGTGGAAATTGTAGTTTTGTCGCTGGCGGGGACTGCGGCGGGAGGAAGCGGCAACTTCGTCTAGCAATTCTTGCGTCAGCAATTTGATCGGAGGGGACTGCACAACAGATATCCTGTATTTAATAGTTTTTGAACAAATGGGCTAGTCTGGGATCATCGTTATCAGCATCTCTTGACACATGAAAATCGCAAATCAGGTGCGTATCACTAAGGCAATGCGTTTGTCAAGTATCTTTAAAACAAGTATTAGCCCGATCGCCCTTTCGACTATTCTAGTCTGCGGCAGTAACGTTTCTGCATCTGAACCGAGGGTGGCGGCACTTTTGGTTCAGCAGCAATTGCAACAACAGCAACTGAAGGAGGAAATTCGCCATCAAGTTCAAGAAGAAGTTGACATTGCTTTCGGGCGCACGGCGGTACTGCTTAACGGGCTGGTAATTGCCCTAACTTTGTTTCCGACAGCAGCCGGAGTCGGGGTTTGGTTTCTGTTTAGCAAATTGTCCAAGCAGACAACAATTGCTCGCCAAGAAATAGAAAGTCTCCATTACGATACAATCTCTCAATTAAAACTATTAATTTCGGATGCAGAAACTATCTTAGGCGAAATCCAACACCAAAGTCACTCGGATGCAGAAACAGACTTGTTATTTCCAGATGCTCAAATTCAAGAATTTGCTCCGGTTAACTACGGCAATTACCAACAGTTATTGACAGCCGCCGACTATGCCAAACAGGGAGATGCTTGTTTCTTTGAAAACCGTTATGAAGATGCGATCGCTGCTTACAATCTTGCCCTGCAAATTCAGCCGGATTTAGCCGATACTTGGAATAACCGGGGAGTAGTGCTCACAAGAATGCAGCGGTATCCAGAGGCGATCGCCTCTTACGAACAAGCTACTACAATTCGCCCCAATTATCCCGACGCTTGGAACAATCGAGGCGTGGTATTGTTGGAGTTGCAGAAGTACCAGGAGGCGATCGGCTGTTACGAACAAGCAATTCAAGCCAAACCCGATTATGCCGACGCTTGGAACAACCGAGGCGTTGCTTTTTCCAAAATGCAGGAGTACGAACAAGCAGTAATTTCTTACAATCAAGCCCTACAAATTAAAAATGATTATACAGACGCTTGGAACAATCGAGGCGTTGCACTCTCCAAATTGCAAAAATACGAAGCTGCGATTGATTCCTACGACAATGCTGCTAAAATCCGACCAGACTTTTACAGAATTTGGTACAATAAAGCCCGATGTTATGCACTGCAAGGTAAAATTGAATTAGCCCTTGAAAATTTAAAGCGCGCCCTCAATCTCAATCCAAATGTATGTAAAGAGTTGGCAAAAAGTGAAGCTGATTTAGAGAAGATTCGCGAATACGATGCGTTCAAGCAGTTGATAAGTTAATCCTTCAGAAATAATCGCAAACTATAGGATAACTAATAGGTCGTAAGATTAAATGAACCGCGAAGACGCTAAGGACGCGAAGGAAGAGAAAGAAGGGATGCAGTTTTTCCTTCGCGCTTTTTGCGTCTTCGCGGTTCGTTTTACAAATATTTCTGCAACAACAAACCCATTTTCTCCTTAGTGGCGGCCGGCACTTGATCCAGCCGAGTCAGAATTGCATATTTCAAAGCTGAATGTGCATCAGATACTGGGGGGTTTTCTGTTAACCTCCGTACTGTTTCTTGAATAACTTTTTGAGCATTCTCTGCATTGCGGTGCAAGTTTGCAACTACCATTTCTACAGTTACGCTGTCGTGATCCTCATGCCAGCAGTCGTAGTCTGTGACTAAGGCTAAAGTTGCGTAGGCAATTTCTGCTTCTCTGGCTAATTTTGCTTCGGGCAAATTTGTCATCCCGATGACTGTTGCCCCCCAACTGCGGTAAAGGTTTGATTCTGCTTTTGTAGAAAATGCGGGGCCTTCCATGCAGACGTAAGTGCCGCCCCGGTGCAGGGTAACGTCGGCGAGGTTCAAGGATTCGATCGCACTTGCCAACACTTTAGCCAATTCGCCGCAAACCGGATCGCCGAATGTGATGTGACCGACTATTCCTTCTCCGAAAAAGGTAGAAACTCGATTTTTTGTGCGATCGATAAACTGATCGGGCACTACCATATCTAAAGGTTTCGCCTCAGCTTTCAGAGAACCAACCGCCGACGCTGAGATTAAATACTCAACTCCCAAACTCTTCATTGCATAAATATTTGCGCGATACGGCACTTCTGAGGGCAAAAAAGTGTGGTTGCGGCCGTGTCTAGCCAGAAATGCTACCGGCGTACCGTCCAATGTTCCCACAATTGCGGCATCCGATGGCGATCCAAAAGGTGTATCAATTTTTACCTCTTCAATATTTTTGAGGGCCTCCATTTTATACAAACCGCTGCCGCCGATAATTCCGATTTTTGCTTGTGCCATTTTTACCCTCTGCTTGAGTTTTACCACAGTGATTCTATCGGGCCATCGTTAAGTTGGGGTAAAGATCGTTGAAGATTTGGTGACAACAGTCACCCGACATACACTATTTTGTCACAAAATATATGTGATTCTAATCACAATCTAACTTCACGAAATCTTTAAAAATAAAGGTACACAGTTCTGTTACCTACTTTTAGCGTGTTAAAACCATGACAGTCAGTTCTGCTAACCTCCCCAAAATCTCGATCGAGGCGATCGTCCAACGCATCTTTGCTTTCCGCCAAATTACCCCCCTTGACAGACGGCTGCTGAAGTCAGCAATGCTTGCCCAGAAAGGTCTTGACGAAAAAGACCAGTGTCACATCAACCGAGTTTGTCAGGGCATCCAAAACGGATTGATTTTAGTTGTGGAATAACTTGGCTGCACTATCTCTTGCTAGCTCAAGAAGCTGTTTTAAAATTTGTGCTTGAGTCTGTATTTGCAGGAACAGAGTTCGGGCGGTTTTTTACTATTTTTCGGTGCGAGATCGATCGACATCACAAATAATATTATTTACATCTTATCGCTCAAAATTCAACAGCCAAAAGCCTGTATAAGTCATCCCACTATCATCTGGCTGCACTAATAAAAAATGCAATCCTTGACTTAATTGCTTGCGCTGTTGGTAAATTTGGGCCGCCGCTTTCACCTCACTATCTTCAAAAGTAGCTACAACCCACCTATCTACTAACCCAGCTTCCAATATCAATCCGTCGGGAGCTCCAGCGATATAATTCAAAGCGAAAGGTTTGGCATCCTGAAGCCATCTAGCCAACCGCATAGACTGGCGTCCGCCGTCAATCACAACTCCGGGTACGGGTACTGTTGATGCCAAGCCCAAATTCAGCGGTAACAGCAATTTTGGCATTTCCAAAATTGGCAGGGGACGCCCTTGGAAAGCATCTTCAATGTCGCCGGCGGGCAGGGAAGCAAAACGCCAGCTATCGCCCCAGAGGTTTTGGGGTAAGGGTACGGGCGGCGGCGAGTCGAGGGCGATCGCGCTGTAAGCTTCCCCTGTATAATTAGGCATACTCAAATATTCTTTTGCGCGTTGTTGCAGCAGCAATTTCAGGGCCGCAGTGCGCCGAGTCGCTTCCACCTTGACGCCCAAAACTTTGCCCGCAGCTTCGATTAAGCTTAGAGACTGAGGTCTAAATACTTGAATCAAGTCCGGCAAATTCTGAGTTTGAACTTGCTGCTGCAACTGCGAGGCTAGCCAAGTGGAATTAGCGGCCCCCTGGCTGCAAACAGCGTTAAATTGAAAACTGCCTTCCGAGTCGCAAATTAAGAGTTCCCACAGTGGTTTACCCGCCTCATCTTGGAGAGGGCGGCGGTAAAAATCGGCCTGCCAAATACGCATCAATAATAAAAAATTAAAATCTACAACTCGATCATTTTACTATAGCCCGGGGACACTGCCATAAAATACCTATCTCGCGATCGAAAACTTCGAGCGATATATTCTCAGTTCGTAGTTGAGTTTAATTTCAACATCTAATACCTGTCAACAAAAGCAAAACTATAGCAGCGACCCCAAACATGATAGGTATCAGTCATTCCCAATTCCCAATTCTAAAATCTAAAATCTAAAATCTAAAATCTAAAATTGGTTTGATTAGCCCTTCTCCATTCCTCTTCTCAAATTTATTTAAGATTGCGAACCAAATACATATCCAACTCGCCCTTATTTTTAGCAGAAATTTTTCCTCGATATTCGCAGTCACAAAAATCTCTAACTAATTCATACGTTGCGTGAGAGATATTGATATTTCCAGGTAAGCCGGAAGATTCCATCCGAGATGCAGTATTCACGGTATCTCCCCAGACATCATAGGCAAACTTTTTATTGCCAATTACTCCAGCAAGTATGGGGCCTGAATGAATGCCAATGCGGATCTCCCAATAAGCAATATTTTCTTGAGCTTTCTGTCTTTTTCGCAGCTCCATGAACTGTTGAATTTCTAGGGCAGCAAGTACAGCGTCAAAGGCGTGTGTTGGGGTAGGCGTAGGAATTCCCGCAGCACACATATAGCTGTCACCAATAGTCTTCAATTTTTCCATAGAGTATTTATCCATCACGCGATCGAAATAAGAAAAACAATAGTCTAGTTCGTCAACTAACTCTCGCGGCGTCATTTTTTCTGATAACTGAGTAAAGTCTTTAAAGTCAGTAAACAAAACCGATACGCAATCATAATAAAGTGGTTCGACTTTGCCGTTATTTTTGAGTTCCTCGGCAATTTCAACCGGGAGCAGGTTTAACAGTAGCTGGTCAGATTTGTGCTTTTCGGCATCGAGCTCGGAATAAAGCCTATTTATCTCTTTAAAACGTTCAGCATTGCGGATGGCTGAGGATAGTTGCAAAGCCAAAAGATAGCCAATCCGCAAGTCTTCTTGAGTGTAAGCTCGCGGCTTGGTTGTGGCAAAATTAATTGTCCCTAAAACCTTACCTTCGCTTTCCAAGGGAATGATAATTTGCGAAGCGTAGGGGGATAAAATAGCAGGAGCACCCGCTTCTTGAATTAATTGAGGTTGACGTGTTTTGAAAGCCTTGTTAATAGGGCCGCCCTCTGGGAGGGCTGCAATATCTATAGGGATATGCGGGCCAAATAAGGTTGTGCAAGCGTGAGTGCTGTGCAGACAAACGCTACAGTGTTCAAAGTCGAGCAGCCATTTGGCTTGCTTGCCTACTACCCGCAAAATCTCGTTGAGATCTAGGGTGCGGTTAATGGCTGTGGCAACTTCGTTGACGGCGGAAATGCGGATGGAAAGCGCTTGAGCTTCTGCTAACAAACGGCGGGCTGTCAACAGAAGTTCTTCTCGATCTAGATCTTCTAGCCGCTCGCCCATAATAGGGGTATAAAATATAGATTACAAAGCATCTATTTCAAGGGCAATGGAATCTGTATATCGGTTGACACAGCTAAACAAGTCTGCTGTCGCAATAATTTCAAAGATTTCAGAATCATCTAGCCCTAAATCCCGCAGGTTTTGGTAATCAGATTCTGTCATTTCCAGGGGTTTTGTAGCAGCCAGCAAGCCAAAGGTAATTACGGCTTTATCGCGTTTTGGCAAAGGGCAGTTGGCAAAGTCAGAAACTAGGGTTCGCAGGATTTCTTCGCTCATCCCCAACGCTGACAATCCGTGCAGGTGAACTTGAAGAGCGTACTCGCTATTATTTGATTGGGAAATAGCGACGCCGACCATTTCTTTAAGCGTGCGGGGTAAGTCTCCTTGCAGGATTGTTGCCCGGAACTTTTTCCAATTTGCTTCTAATAAGTCAGGGTTGATTGCCATTGACTTGAACAGGTTGGGGACGATGCCAAACCCCAATTCAGTCAAGATTTCTTCGTACATTGCTTTGGCTTTAGGATCGGTAAGTTGCTCGTATTCTGTAAGTGGAAAGTGTGTCATTGTTTTGTTAAACTTTACGGCAGTTAATTTGGATTTGGATTTATACATTTTTGATGTAACGCCACTCAAAGGGTGACGTTACGAGCTATCTTGACTTGAGTCGGATTGATGATGAAATGCACCGCTGTCAGCAAACCGCGAATCCTGATAATGAGCTAGCAACAAATCTGATGCTTGAGGCTGGATTAAATCTGCAATTATAGCAGTAACCGGAGCCAATAAAATTCTGTTGCGATCGGGCCCTGCTGCTAATCTTAGATTCCGCAATGGCTGCTGTCAAGTCTCGGCAATTCATCTGGTGCGGCGCGAAATCCCACCAAAACTCTTGAATTTGATAATACTGCCTGTTCGCGAATTTTCAGGCAAAAAACACTGTTCGATCGATCGATCGAACTCCACAAAAGGCCACAATCTTATACTCCGGCGCGCCGACGGGGGAAAAAACAAAATGCTGTGCATCTAGTTTATTGAATTTGTCAGACGCTCGATCGACAATCCATGCCCCAGACAAGCTAGGCTAACGCCTGCGACTGGAGTTATCATGGGTAAACTGTAAACTTCTATCATTGTCGCTGCATTTGCTATGAACCCTGCCCTGACTCAATTTGGCGCTCAGATGTCCCACCTCACGGGAGTTCGGGCAATTATGAAAGATATTATTGAAACTCTCAGAGCCGGCAGCGGGCAGGAGTTTATCAATTTGAGCGCGGGAAATCCGGTGATTTTGCCGGAAGTCGAGCAGTTGTGGCGCGACTGCACTGCTGAACTTTTGGCGAGCCCGGAATACGGCGAGGTGGTTTGTCGCTACGGTTCCAGTCAAGGTTATCAGCCGTTTATCAATGCGGTATTGGCGGATTTCAACCAGCGTTACGGATTGAATTTGACCGATCGCAATATCCTAATTACTCCCGGAAGTCAATCGATCTATTTCTACGCAGCCAACGCTTTCGGGGGCTACACTACCAGCAAACAGCTTAAAAATATTGTTTTACCGCTGAGCCCAGACTACACGGGTTACGGCGGCGTTAGCTTGATTCCCGAAGCGGTAGTCGCCTGCAAACCCACTCTCGATATTGATGCGGCTGCTCACAGGTTCAAATACCGCCCGGATTTCAGCCAACTGTCGATCGACGAAACCACCGGTTGCGTCATTTTTTCCCGTCCCTGCAACCCCACGGGTAACGTTCTCACCGACGACGAAGTTAAGAAAATTGCCGATTTAGCGGCCGCTTTCGACGTGCCGGTGTTCGTTGATTCCGCTTACGGCCCTCCCTTCCCGTCCTTGAATTTTACCGAAATGACGCCGATTTTTGGGGGCAATATCGTGCACTGCATGAGTTTGTCGAAAGCCGGATTGCCGGGAGAAAGAATCGGAATTGCGATCGGCGATGAAAAAATCATTCAAATATTAGAATGTTTTCAGACCAATACGTGCATTCATTCGCCGAGATACGGACAGGCGATCGCAACTCGGGCCATTGCTTCCGGCGCTCTTGCCGATATTTCCATCAATGTAATTCGGCCGTACTATCAAAGCAAATTTGCGATCGTAGAAAGCACTCTAGAACAAGCAATGCCGAAAGATTTGCCGTGGTTTTTGCACCGGGGCGAAGGAGCAATTTTCGCGTGGTTGTGGCTGAAAGATTTGCCCATGACTGATTGGGAACTGTATCAAGAATTGAAGAAAGTCGGCGTAATCCTCGTGCCTGGAAGTTCTTTCTTTCCCGGTTTGCGGGAAGATTGGCAGCACAAGCACGAGTGTTTGCGCATCAGTTTGACTGCCACAAATGATGAGATTGAAACTGCCATGAAACGCTTGGCTCAAATGGTAGAAAAGCTTTATCAGTCAGTTGACATTTGACATTTGACAGTTGACATTTGACATCCCCAATACTTCGGCTACGCTGTTCCCGATCGACTCGGGCTAAGCGCAGCCAAAGTAATATCAACTCCGGTAGCATCGGAATTAATCTTACCCACAGTCAGGACACGGCACTGCCGTGTCCCTACAATTAACGGGTTGCTGATTCACGGTATGAATCAACTTTTCGCTTGATGTTACAAAACTCACCCTCAAGCGGGCTGATAGCTATTGGGAAATCTTGAATTCATACCTGTATTCAGCAACGCCAATTAATCGGGGTAGGGACACGGCACTGCCGTGTCCTCAGTATCCTTCCGAAGGAACCAAACGATATCAGTCGAAGGGCAGGACAAGTTACAAATTACCGCTTATCCATGACCGATTACAATGACTTCTTCCTTTGCAGATCGACTACAATTGAAATAAAAATTAGTAGCGCGGTGGGTTATGGCAGTGCAATTACTCAAAAGGTTGTTGACCGTAGAAGAATATCATTTAATGGGCAAAGCTGGTATTCTTTCCGAGGGCGATCGGGTAAGTAGGTAAGCGGGATTAAACCGAGCTATGTAACAATATGTAAACAGGGCGAACTTAGCCACGCTTACGGCATTTGGATACTTTACAATCCTTAACATAGTTATGTTTTACAGCGCCTACCTACTTAGGAATGAGAATTAAATAACTTACAATGCGTGATGTTCTTGTGGGATGGGCCCATCCCGCCCGTCCAGAAAGGGCGGGCTTTCAGGCCCACCCCACTTTCAAGAGTGTAAATTATTTAATTCGCGATCCTTACTAGATTTACAAAATTACGAAAGTGCTTTAATGTTTAAACAGTGAGGATTAAATGCTACCTAAAAAAACTTCATGATTAGAAAAACCGTTCATAAGTTCATCACGTTAGTATTAGCAGGATTTCTATTGGCGATTAGTGGCGAGTGCTGCACATCGCAAACTTTACCAAAAATCCATCCTCATGTTTTTTATGTTGCACCAAATGGCAGTGATACAAATAACGGTTCACTTGAGCATCCTTGGTCAACAATTAATCACGCAGCGTGGGTATTAAAAGCGGGTGAAACAGTTTATATTCGGGCTGGAACTTATCGCCTCACCGAACAAATTCAAGCTAAAAACTCAGGAACAGAAAAGGCTTGGATTACTTATCGAGCCTATCCTGAAGAACGGGTTATTATTGATGCGGATGCAGTTAAAGTAGAGCCTCCCTCTGCTAAAAAAGAATCCCATTATCCTCACGATCAAGGTGCATTTTTGTTACAAAATGTTAGTTATATTCAAGTCGAAGATTTAGAAGTTATTAATTCTCATAATTCTGGGATTACAGCTAGAAATAGCCATTTTATTAACCTTTATAATAATAAAACAGAAAATACGTTTTCTCCAGGTATTGGTGTTTGGTGGGGCGATCACTATAAAGTAATGGGAAATACGGTTATTAATGCAAACGACCTGAAGATGGCTGACTTTTTAAATGATTTTTCAGAAGCTCCCCATGAAGCAATTTCAATCGGTGGGGTTGAAAATTTTGAAGTTGCTTATAATTTAGTTAAGGATGGGAAAAAAGAAGGGATTGATGTTAAAGAAAAGAGTAAATATGGAACCGTCCATCATAACTATATTCACCACATGGCACGACAAGGATTATATGTTGATAGTTGGTTGGGAGTCTTAGAAGATGTTGAGGTCTTTAATAATGTTGTTCATGATTGTAATGGGGCAGGATTTGCTTTAGCAGTAGAAGGAGGTTCAGAAGCAAAAAATATTCAATTTCACCATAACTTAATTTATGATAACTGGGGAACCGGAATTCTCTTTGCCCGATGGGGAAATGATGGGTTACGGCATAATATTAAAATTTATAATAATACGGTTCATCATAATGGTTATGGTAAACCGAACCCAGGAGAAAGCTTTTTTTGGATTACTGGAGGGTTATATTTATTTTCTGATAATCTTCAAAATGTTGAAATCAAGAATAATATTTTTAGCAAGAATAGGGGATTTCAAATCGGTTATAGCGATCGCTATTTGGCGGCTAACTCTGACATAGAAAAGATTTTTCGTCAAAAAGAGATTGAGATTAGCCACAACTTAATCTTTGGAGAAAATAACACCACCCGTCCGATTTATGCTGGATGGCTTCCTGATAACTATGCGAATATCTATGGAACGAATGGAACTGCTGCGGTCAGAGAAGAACCTCAATTTGTTAATCCTGAAGAAGGGAATTTTTACTTAAAATCTCCGGTCAGTAACCCAACCCCATTAACTGCTAATTCTAAAACATCTCAGATGAGAGTTGGAGCTTTTCCCCATGGAGAAAAACCCAATTTTTGGTGGCAGGGTAAGTTCCCACCTCAATTTCCTGATTTACCCCAATAAACCCTTCATTAAAATAAGTTGTGTCTGTAATAATTAATTGTTAATAGTTGTATTAAGTACCTAAACAAAATTAATTACACAACTCAATAATAATGATTTAAGTAGGTAAGCGGGATTAAACCGAGCTATGTAACAATATGTAAACAGGGCGAACTTAGCCACGCTTAGGGCATTTGGATAATGTACAATCCTTAACATAATTGTGTTTTACAGCGCCTACCTACTTAGAACTGATAGAAGGAGAACTGATCCAAATCGCAGCAATTGGAACTCGTCATGCTTCCTGTGTGAGACGATTCATCGGACTGTTCATCGAAAATTCCCAGTAACCGGGCTTTTCTGGATGCGCACAACCCCATCCAGTTGAGCGATCGCACCGAACCTCAACCTGATGTAATATTGCTGAAACCCCCGGCTGATTACTATTCAACAGCACATCCATTACCGTCAGAAGTTTTGCTGTTGGTAGAAGTATCCGATAGCACGGTTGATCACGATCGAGATGTGAAAGTTCTGATTTACGCTCGATCGCTCATTCAAGAAGTCTGGCTAGTAGATATAGAGGCACAGTGTTTAGAAGTTTACCTCCAGCCAACTCCTAATGGCTACAGTTTAATCCACAAATTTTGGCGGGGTCAACAAGTTGCGTCGCTCGCCTTTCCTGATTTGGAAATGAATATCGATTTCGTACTGGGATAGATTCGGATTATAGGTTATAGAAAACATTCCCCAGTCCCCGTTTTTCAATTAAACTACCCGATAAACAAAACTCAGAGTTGCCCAAACACTCACATCCAAAGCCAAATCATCCGTCGATATCCCCACTTTCTGCACCCCCGGAATGCTAGCGGCGTGCAAATCTTCGAGTACCGCCCGCGCCACATTTAAAGGATTCAACAACACTCGAATTGGCTGGACATCCCTCGTTTGCTGCATTTCGGCTTCTATTGCAGCCAGAGTTCGATCGAACGGACTCTCACTAAATATAATTAAAGTTTCCGCAAGTCCGATCGGCCCGGATACCGCCCACCCGTTAGCGAAGCCCGCCCCTACGGGGGCTGCGCCAACGAAGAGGATCGCCCCAGCCGCCGGCACGGTCAAATTCTCCCCAGGAGCGATCGCCAGCGACATACTGCCCACAGCGTCTTTGCCCTCAGCGCCGAGCACTGAGGGCCGTCCCGCGCTATCGGAGCCAAACACCGCAAAGTAAACCGGGCGATCGCTGTCGTTATACAAATTATACTGAACGCGGCTGCCTTTTTCCACACTTAGTATATGAGTCCTGACCGATTTCTCGCTTTCCCCCCTCAGCGGTTCCAGCGGATAATCACCGCCGGCCCGCACCGTCTCCCGCTGCACCACAGCCGGCGCTTGCGGTGCGAGAGTTGCTAGAACCGCCCGCACCTTCAGGCGCGAAGACCCCTCATTGACTGTCAGCCGCAGCAATTTCCCCGCCTGCAGCGCTTTCAACTGCGGAGTCAAGCGCTGCACCGCCACCTTGACGGCTTCTCCCCCGTCGCCCTGAGTATCGGGAATCAAGATTTGAGCCGAAGAAAACAAACCGTAACGGCTTTGTATCAAAGCAGGCTCGTGAGCCGAGACTGTTTCGGCTAAAGTCGTTTCCGGGACTCTGCCGAACCGACAGTCAGCCGGTTGGTCGCTACCTACGGCCGCAACTTGCGGCACAGTCGCGAAAGCACTGGTGGCGTCCACGCGCTCGATGCGTTCCAAACCCGAGTCCAAAGCTACTGTCAAACCGATGTTTCGCGGCAATACCCGAATTTCTTCCCTCACCAGTTCGCCGGCTGTTAATTGCCGATTTGTTCGATCGGGCTTGTCTAAAACTTGGGCTTTAGCAGAGAGGCCCGTGCGTCCCCGCAGCAAAAGCCGGTCGCCCTCGGAGGAATCCAAAGCAAACACAGAACCAGCACAGCACTCCAAAACCCCCGGCGACAACCCGCCCAGCCACAACTGCACAGTTTTGCCGCCTTCTTCCACCGCCGTCACAGCGCCGTCAGCAGCAGGGGAATTGAACATTAAATTTGAAAAATTCACCGCCAGCGGCGCTGTTAAATCGTGATTTAGAATTTGCGGTTGCTGCGATAACCCCGTGATTTGCTCGACATTACCCGCGGCGCGGCTGAAACTGACGCTGAAGCTGGTAGCCGGAGTGGCCCACCACAAAGTTTGGGTGAGGGCGTAGGTAAACAAACCTGCACTAAATCCGTTCCACTCTTGTTCGGCGGCGATTTGAGAATTGGCGGCCGCAGCAAGTACCGCGGCCGCAGGACGGAGATTTGGCCGGGATTTGAGACCTTCGGCGAACGTTAATTCTCCGAGGCTTGGCTCGCCGATGGTGGGGCGGGGACGGGAGCGAATGCGAAAGTTGCCGTTTTTGGGGAGACCCGGATAGGTGTAGCTGGTGTCGAGGATGGCGATCGCATTTTCTGTCGCGAGCGATCGCACCAACAGCAGCAGCGTTTCCTCTAAAATATCGTTCACCGCCCGGTTTGCTAACAGCGGCAAAACATCATCCGCCGGCACCAAACTGTTTTGCATTATTCCGGAAGACTCAGCCAAACTGACTCGACTACCGCAACCGCTAAAGTGAAAAACTACCACGTCACCGGGTTTTGCTTGTTGAGTCAAGTGAGTCGCAAAAGCCGTCTCGATATTGTCCCTGGTAGCTTGAGCGTCAGTCAAAGTCAAAATGTCAGACGGCACAAACCCAAACCGATATGTCAGCAGTTCCCGCTGCAATTCCACATCCGTAAGGCAGCCGCGCATGGGCGAGTCTGGATATTTGTCAACCCCTACCAACAAAGCCAATTTGCGGGCTGTCGGCTGGGCTAAGGCTTCGAGGTAGCGCGAGCCCAACCGCAGCCACAGGGCCTCGCTGATTCCGATGGCGGCCAGCATCCGGCCAGCTTGCTGCAAAAATTCCCGCCGCTTCAGTCCCATTTTTAAATAGCTTTGAATTTTAAGTTCTGAATTTTAACAATACTTACGCAAAAACCCGGTTTATTGACGTAATTTGGTCGTATACGCTCGATCGCGACAACGATCGACCGGGTTTTTTTGGGAAGCGTGCGATCGCGAACTGTTTCAGTTAAATTCCCTCAATAATTTTAGGGGAATTAATTAGATTGTGAGTGTTTAGTATTAAGAGAAGTTTTAACTTTTAAGTTTTAACTTTTAAGTTTTGTCCTGGACGCACTTGCCCACAAAGAAACCGGGTTTTTTAACCGAAATTGAGGGTTTTAAGCACGTATTTTTGTTCCAAAACCCGATTGCGACGCGCTTGGGCGTCCAGGACAAAAGTTGTAACTTGTCAACTAAAAACTCAAAATTCCCAACTATTCAGAATGCCGCCCAGACAAGGTTCAAGATTTAAATCTCGTAACTGAAAATATTCATTGCCCTGGCCAATTCAGCAGCGACTTCCGGCCGGGAAAACTGGGGCGGCGGCAATTTTCCAGCGCGCAGCATTTCCCGCACTTTGGTTCCAGACAAATGCACCCGCTGTTCGGGAGTGCTGGGACTGGTTTTAGTTGTAGCCATTTGTTCCGTCAGCGTGCAATAGAAAGCGTGCTCGAATTTCATCGGCACAATTCCCAATTCTCCCGGCTCAAATTCGTCAAAAATATGTTGGGCATCGTAAGTGCCGTAATAATCGCCAACTCCAGCGTGATCGCGCCCCACGATAAAGTGAGTGCAGCCGTAGTTTTTGCGGATTAAAGCATGAAAAATTGCTTCTCGCGGCCCGGCGTAGCGCATCGCCGCCGGATTAATTGCCAAAATTACGCGATCTTTTGGATAGTATTTTTCTAGCAAAATTTCGTAGCAGCGCATCCGCACGTCAGCGGGGATGTCGTCATCTTTTGTCGTCCCCACTAGCGGGTGCAGGAACAAGCCGTCTACTGTTTCTAAGGCGCATTTTTGGATGTATTCGTGGGCCCGGTGGATGGGGTTTCGGGTTTGGAAACCGACTATAGTTTTCCATCCTTTTTCTTTGAACAGAATTCTCGATTTTGCCGGGTCAATTTGGTATTGGGGAAACCGGGCGTCTAGTTCGCGTTCCAGCAGCCAAACGTCGCCTGCGAGATTAACGGGCCCGGATTTGTCTACTACTTGGACGCCCGGATGTTTGAGGTCATCGGTGCGGTAGACGTTGAGGGCTTCTTCTTCTTTGCTGTAGCGGTATTTTTCTGCGAGTTCCAAAATGCCGACAAATTCGCCGGCCTGCGAGTCGAGGCGCACTAAAGTGCCTTCTGCGAGGCTGTCGGCGACTGCTTCGCTGACTGAGAGGGTGATGGGAATCGACCAAGGAAGGCCGTTGGAGAGGCGCATTTCTTTAACGACCGATCGATAATCAGCTTCGTTCATGAACCCTTGAAGGGGACTCAGGGCGCCGATCGCGATCATTTGCAGGTCGGAGATCGATCGATCCGAAAGCTGGACTCGCGGTAAGACTTCTGCTTTGTCGAAAAATTCTTGTCTTTGGTCTAGTGTGGCAATGCGGTTGACCAGGATGCCGCCGTGAGGGGCAATGCGGTCTGGATGCTGGCTCATGTCGATTTGAGTTATTTGGTTTTAGCTACCAGAGTACATAGTATCAAGCGGTGGCTGCAATTCTACATTTTTTAATTGTTCTGGACTTGTGCACAACGCTGCTTTTGTGGCGCTGTAATTCTTTAACTGTAAGCTGGCGCACTGAAAACTCTAAACTTTCGCCTCAAGTCTGCACTTGAAATTCTTCCGGATCTATTCCCCAATTTACCCAGCTAATCGCTTCTTTAGCCGTTAGCGAAGCCCTCGAAGAGGATCGCACTTCCGGGGGTACTCGCAAAACGTGAACGTGTCCCGTACTCGGACAAGTCATCTTCAACAAATAAATTGGCTCTATGTCAATATTATTTTCAATTTTCAACAAACTATATTCTTGCCAAGTATCCAATTCTGTTGCTTGCAATTCTTGACAAATTCTCGGATAGCCGATCGCCTGAATCAAAACTCGCCGCACTTCGGCATTCTGTTCTGTTAACAGCCATGAAGCTTGCCAAGACTGCGGCGGCACTTGACCGATTGTTTCCGGCAGTCGCACGCCGCGATAACAGTATACACTGAACTTGTCAGCAAACTCGACCGCTGGTTGGCCTTCTGCGTGGAGCAAATATTCGCTGTCAAAATGAAGTTGTCGCGGGCGATCGCACACAAAGCACATTTTCTCAAACGGGTAAATCCAGCCGCAGTTTTCCACTAAGGATTGAAAGGCTGAATATAAAGAGCGATCGACCTCCAAATTTAACACACCAATACAAAAATCCACCCAACTTCCGTGACAGGCTGACAGTTCCGAAACTATGGTGTTATTACGATAAGTCTGATCGATGAAAAATCTCTGAAATCTCCCGCCCAACTTCCTTGCTAATTTGACGTAAACTTCGTCTTTAACATGAACGTGCAGTTGATTCATCAGTTGAGCGTACAGCGGGTTATAGAGTTGGCTGTAAATCTTATTTTCTAATTGCCTGCCCAGTTGACTCCTTAATATATCGTACAATTCATTGTGAATTTTGTTTCTGATTTCGCTGCCTGTTTCCAGACCGGAATCGCGTATCCTTAGTCTTTCAACTGCTTGCAAAGCTGTGTAAGGGCTGTCACAAAAAATAATTTCCGGTTCACCAAAGCCGATGATGTTGTAGGCGGTGTTGATAGCGGCTGTAGCTGGCGGGCGATCGACTGGTTTTATCGACAGTCCAATTTGTCGCCACTTCTGGCGATAAATCGGAATTAACGCTGTTTGTTCTGGTGTAAGTGCAATCATTGGTACAGCTATATTATTTGATTTGCAGTCAAAAAAAATGATTTTGCATCCCGTAAAAGCATTAATTAATTTTGTAATGAGGACGGAGTTTCTAACTATAGCAGTTCTTAATAAAGTGAGGTATGCCCTATGCCCACGGAGGTTTATGCCCTATGCCCTCGATCGAGCGTGTACCTCATGTTACTGAGAAAAGCTATACAAACCTATTTTATACTCGTTAAATTATTGGTATAAATTAACCATTGTTTGCAAAACCCCTAAAATCATAGGAATATTATCGAGACAATAAACATCAGCATCGATAATTAAATTATTTCCTTCTAATTTAAGAAACCGCCAGACAACGCCAGTAGTTACGCAGCCAAATACGGCAGGTATTGAATTGTGTTCGCGTTCGTTAAATAGCTGAGCCGCCACCATTTGTGCGGCACACTGCGGCAGACAAGATTCTATTTCTCCGCCTTTCGTTTCTCTCAATGCAAAAACCGGAACTTTAATTTCAAAATCAAACGGCACGGAAGACAGTAGAAAGTCGCATTCCCCATTCAATCCCCGAGAAACATCTACATCAAATGACCAACCAGAAAAAACAGAAAATTGTCTGTTGTTCCTTTCTCTAAATTCTAACAGAATAGGAGAAATAATCCGTTCCGAACGTTCTTTTGCAGTTGTAACAGCAGTGTTAGAACTAATTTCGATTGCTCTCCAAAGCCATTCGGAGGGTTCTACAGGAACAACCTTGGCACTCAAAATAGGACTGAGTGATAGCTCCAATCCAAATCGCTCTTTTAATTGTTGGAAAGTAAAGGATTTGTAAGACATATTTCTCTAATCAGTCGGTGGAAATAAAGATTACTTCGAGATAGAAAGCGAGTTGAGAAAAGCTAAACTCGCTTGTATACAGGACTTACGCCTCATAAACCCGGTTTCTGGGAGAA
This sequence comes from Microcoleus sp. F10-B2, assembly GCF_036704965.1. Taxonomy (NCBI): domain Bacteria; kingdom Bacillati; phylum Cyanobacteriota; class Cyanophyceae; order Oscillatoriales; family Microcoleaceae; genus Microcoleus; species Microcoleus sp. F10-B2. The sequence goes on from NZ_JAUBTB010000020.1 coordinate 66,436, forward strand.
AGGGAGCATCCCATTTTTGCTTTCATCATGCACGGTTGCATCAGAATAATATATTTGGATGATATAGCGTGCGAGCGTCTCGCTCGCGATTTAGCCGCGAGCGAGACGCTCGCACTCCTAAAAAACGCTTTTTACTAAATTGGGATGCTCCTGCGAAAAATCTTGGTTTGGTAGCGAAGTCTCTAGCAAGAAAGCGGGTTTATCACCGCGTAAGTCCTAATATAGCAACCCTTGCAGAATTGGTAAACCTCTCTTTTCTTCCTTCTTCCTCTTCTTTCTCTCGCCCGATAACTCAATCCTTCTGCCCTCTTTCTTGTTTCTTCTTTCTTCTTTCCGTTACACCCCGTACATTGCTCGTTGCCGAACTTCCCTTTTCCTTCTAAACATTTAACCAATCAATGAGTATCCTGGGCGCCGGTAACAAAATAATTAACAAAAGCCCGATCGTCAGCAACCCCAAAAAATCCCGCCGATTATCCAACTCGCTGACATCATTCAACGCCGGTTCGTCGTTTAGCGGCGTCAGAAACAAAATAATTGCCCACAGCAGCAAACCCTGTTCCAAAAACGCCAGCAGCAGCATACAAAGTCTAGCAACTTGCCCGATCGCCATACTCGCTCGCTGGCCGAACATCGCGTGCACGATGTGCCCGCCATCGAACTGTCCCACCGGCATCAAATTAAACGCCGTCACGATCAAACCCAAATAACCCGCCACCGCTACCGGATGCAAATCAATAGCAGTTTCCGCATTCAAAGCCCCGCCCAAAGTTAACTTGCTCAACAAAGTCATCAGCAGCGAAAATTTGGGAGTAAAAGAGTCAAAATTTAACATTCCCGACTTGTCAGACAGCGGTACAAGAGTCGAACGATCCAAACCCCACATCAACAACGGCACTGTCGCAACCAAACCCGCAAGCGGGCCGGCAATACTGATGTCAAATAAAGCTCGGCGGTTGGGAATTGGACTCCGCATTTGAATGAAGGCACCAAAAGTTCCCAAGAAAAAAGGAATCGGAATAAAATAAGGCAAAGTCGTGCGAATTTTGTAGAATCTGGCAGCTAAATAGTGACCGGATTCATGAATTCCTAAAATTGTAATCAGAGCCAGCGAGTAAGGCAAACCCTGGAGCAACATTGACGGGTTTGCCTGCAAAGCTTTTTCAGTAACTCCGGCCATTTGCGCCCCGACAATCGTAGTCGTAAACACCGCGATCAGCACCAAAGCTAATGCTAAAAACGGCCTGGTTAGAGATGGAGTTTTAAGGTCAGTCAGGGGAGTTTCCCCGGCTTTGCTGCTGGGATTGGGAACTAGGGCAAAAAAAGGTTGACCGCTCAAGCTGTTTTGAAATATTACTAAAAAGCGATCGCCAAAATGCCTCTCCACATTCTCCCGAATCGCCTGATAAGCTGCCTCCGGATTAGTGCGCAACTGTCCGCGACAAATTACAGCTTGCGGCCGAAATTCCAAATCTCGCAAAAAGTAAATTGACCAAGGAAAACAATCGCGCAAACTCGCTTCTTCTGCTCGATCAATCGGGCGCAGGGGAGGTTTTGGGTTTGCAGGTTCAGTCGCAGAGTCTGCTACTTGCTCAGCAGTTTCGCTGGTAATTTTCTTGCGCCCCAACTGTACCAAAAACCAGTACAAAAAAGGGCAAACCAGAAAAGGTATAATTACCAACTCCGGCGGTACTGTTTTGCTCGTACCGTTAACTAAAACCCAACCACTCCAAATCAGCGCTGGTGCCATCATTACCAGCCACAGCAGCCATACCGGAGTTCGGGTGATGCGGCTGGTGCCGTTGTGCAACAAGAAGTACGATATCAGTCCCAATACGAACAACCATAGTAAAAAGAACATAATATTTATTCCAGTCCTTCTCAATACTTCCTTGAAACAACAGAGTTCAGTCTCCAAACAACCCAGGCGCGTGCTCGACAATATCTTTGCTTTCCCGCCTAACCGGGATACCCTGGGTGCGACAGCCTATTTCATTGTAGAAAACCAAACTAACATCCTGGTGGATTGTCCCGCTTGGGATGAGATTAACCAAACATTTTTGCGGGAACACGGCGGCGTGCGACTCCTGTTTCTCACCCACCGCGGCGCTATCGCTAAGGCGCGGGAGATTCAGGAAGCCACCGGGTGCGATATCCTGATTCAAGAGCAGGAAGCTTATTTGCTGCCGGGTTTGAAGGTGACGGTTTTTGAGCGAGAATTTGCTTTGAACGATCGAACTTTTGGATTTTGGACTCCCGGCCACTCTCCCGGTTCCTCTTGCCTTTATGATAGCGGCAGCGGCGGAGTGCTGTTTTCGGGCAGACACTTGCTCCCCAACCGACAAGCAGCCCCAGTACCGCTGTTGACGGCAAAAACTTTTCACTGGCCCAGGCAAATTAACAGCGTGAAGTCAATTATCGATCGATTTTCGCCCGAAACCTTACAGTATATTTGTCCCGGTGCAAATACTGGTTTTTTGCGGGGAAAAGGAGCGATGGATCGAGCTTTTGAGCAATTAGCCAATCTGGATTTAGCTGTTTGTTTGCAGTCAAAACCTGACCTCTAAATGTATGCTGCAACATCAAAAAAATCTTTGATGCGCTAATAATTATAGCCGTAAGGTGCGCACTGCGCACCCTACATTATTCTTCAGTCTCAAGCGAGACGGACGAAAGTTTGTATAGTGGCGGTTGCAACCGCCGATTGTTATGGAAAAAACCGAAAAACAAAAAATGCTCGCAGGCGAATTGTATTTAGCTGCCGACGAGCAATTAATTTTAGATCGCCAGCGAGCCCGCCGCCTGGCCCGAACCTACAATTCTACCCGCGAAGACGAACCAGACAAACGGTTAGAAATTCTCGCAGAATTGTTCGGTGCAGTTGGCCCAAAAGTTGAAATCGAGCCGCCTTTCTACTGCGACTACGGCAGCAATATTTATGCGGGAAACGGATTGTACATGAATTTTGGCTGCGTGATTCTCGACTGCAATCGAGTTAACATCGGCGAGAATTTGCTGTGCGGGCCCAACGTACAAATTTACACCGCTTTTCACCCCACTGACCCGGAAATCAGACTTTCTGGCCTAGAACTCGCCGCTGAAATTAATATTGGCAATCATGTTTGGATTGGCGGCGGCAGTATTATTTGTCCGGGAGTGACTATTGGCGACAATAGCACGATCGGCGCAGGCAGTGTTGTTGTCAAAGATATTCCCGCAAACGTCGTGGCGGCGGGGAATCCTTGCCGAATCATCCGGCATCTACCTTGATGTGGTACGATCGACACGCTGGGGCGATCGGCTCTTTGGAGCTTAACCCAGAAATTTTAGATATTAGAACAGCCCGTTTGAGATTTTCCAGGTAAAATCCCCCGGAAAAATCTGTGAAAAAAATCTAAAATCTCAAATCGCTTGATTTTTCGCTCCCAGTTTTCAATTCCTACTCAAAAGATTTTATGACGACTGCAACAGTTTATCCCAACGCTCCCGATCTCTGCACCGACGACTATATAGTAGTGGGTTTAGCCACCTGCTTCATCAAAGAAGAAGGCGAAGTTTTTGAAGTGCAAGTAATCGAAGCTATTCCATCAGCAGCTTTGGAAGCAATTGTCAAGGGAATTCCCACATCTTATCAAATGGCTTGGGGCACAACTTTAGGAGCTGTTCTCGACGGCGAATCACCCAAAATGCTGCCTGAGTTCCCGTCATCAGCTCAGTTTAGCGAAGAATTCGGCTTTCGGGCGATCGCTGCCGCCCGCACTTACAAAATTCGCCCCGAAGCTAAAGTTCACATTCCCTTGGGAACAGTTCGCAACGACTTTACTTATTCCTTAGAACGCAAAAGAGTGCTTAACTCAGAGCGCGTCATTCGCACTGAAGACAATGTGAAACAGCACGAACACACTCACAAGGTTCTTTAAACACATCGCCTAACTGTGGCAATTTAGCACCGCCTCAGCCCGCGAATGCACCGAAAATAGTTTTGAGTTTTGAGATGTGAATTAAAGATGTAATAAGTTTTTCGTTCGTTCATTAATGAAGGAAAAACTTTTAATATTTCGTTATTAAGACAAACACCAAACATCTCAATATAGGGTGCACACTGCTCGCATCACCTAATTAACATAAATTATTAACGACTGTTAAGAAAAGTCTTAAGTTGTTGATGAAATGTTTTAATGTGTCAAAAATATGGTACAATTTCGTTCCAGTTTAACAAGGTGAGCGGGCAGGCGGGAAAAACTTAAAAAATCCCCGCAATTATTGAATGCTAGTAGCTTCAAACTACTGACAGAGGGGCGAGTAAATCGCAGATAAGCTGAGGATTTCAATTTCACAAATTGGTCAAACCATGCGAAGCTTTGCGAGAGTGAAGTGGTGGAAATTAACTCGACTATTGCCAGCGGGATTTAAGGGCGAATACCATGTTCGGTACAAAACTGCGCTCTTAATTTTGGGCGGAACAATTCTGGCAGCTAGCATCACTGGTTTTATCAGCTATCAAAGCGTTCGCCGCTTGACGCTCGCCAATTTAGAGCGAAATGCTTTGTTAGAAGTTAGGGATCGCGGTAACAAGATCGATCGCTGGATCGGCACTAGAAAGGCCGAGATCGAAATCCTCGCCAACACTCCTCCCGTTCGTTCGATGAATTGGCCCGTGGCACAGCCTTATTTAAAATCCGAAGTAATTCGACTGAAAGAATTTCAGCACTTTGCATTAATTGCACCCGACGGTTCTTATTTCACCACAAAAGTCGGCCGAGCCTTGATTAATGTCAGCGACCGCCAACACTTCAAACAGGCAATGGCTGGGAAAGTCTATGTTTCAGATCCTACCATTTCTCGCACGCTCAAACGACAAAGTATTGTTCCCATTTCGGCTCCGGTGTGGTCAAATTCGGCAAATTCTATTTATAAAAAATCCGAAAAGCCGATCGGAGTAATGAACGGCGTCATTAGCATCGACCGAATTGCCGAAGTAGTAGGAAAGCTGGAATATGGGGCAGGAACTTACGCTTTTGTTCTCAATTCTCAAGGAGTCCCGATTGTACATCCCAACGATCTGCTAATGGGAAATATCGACAAGCCGGCTCCCAGTTTTTTAGAGTCGGCGGATGCTAATTTGGCGAATGTAGCCCGGGAGATGGTTTATCAAAAAACGGGCATTTTGCTGACTAAAATCAACGACGCCAGAGTTTATGTTGCCTATCTTCCTTTAGAACAAGCTGAATGGTCGATCGCCTTGGTAATTCCCCACAACAATCTCGAAAAAGAACTGCTCCCCTTAAATATACTCGCAGCAGCAGCAGGCGTACTCTTAACCGCAGCTATTTTCGCAGAAATTGCGGCACTCAAGTTGTTTGCCCTAAACTGCCTTCGCACTCGCGCAGAAGCTTTTTTCCACCGCTTGACCGGCCGCATTCGCGCTTGCTTGCACCTCGATCGCATCCTCCAAACTACAGTAGACGAACTCGGTACTTTGCTGAAGCTCGATCGAGCAATTTTTGGATGGTACGATCCCCGACAAGATACTTTAGAATTTTGCTGGGAATATTGCCGGGAAGGTTTGCCGGGGCGCTTGGGAATCTTCGGCGTTCCAGGAGGGCCCTCTGGAGATTTAGCTGCACGGCTTCACCGCTGCGAAACGATACTGCTACATAAAACCGCCGCCCTTGATGCCACAGCATCTCAGGAAAACGCCCAGATCGAACTCACAAACAGCCGCTACGCAGCACTACCCGTACTAACTCAGACTAATCGGCTCGGATATCTGTTCGCCTGCGCCAATCGGCGGTTTGCGACTCCCGAGGAGGTGGAAGTTTTGGAAGCAATTGCAGACTCGCTGGCAATCGCCATTTCCCAATCCCAACTCCACGGGCAAATTCAAGAGGATCTCAAACTTGTGGAAGAAGTCTTAGCCACACTCAGAAGAACCGAAGAGCATTTAGTACAAAGCGAAAGAATGACAAGTGTCGGTCAACTAGCCGCCGAAGTTGCCCGGGAAATTAATAACCCGATTAACTTTATTTACGGCCGCCTGATTCACCTCAACGATTATATCAAATATTTGCTCCATATAATTCGCCTCTATCGCGAACAATATCCCGAACCTGTGCCGCGAATCGCCAAAAAAATAGAAGCCGGCGACCTAGATTTTATCAGCCAAGAGTTGCCGCAAATTCTCAACTTTTTGAAAATAGGAGCCGATCGCATTCGCCAGATAGTCATGGCTTTGCGAAAATTTTCACTTCCTGACGAAGCCACCAAAGAACGCGCCAACGTTAATGAAAGCATCGACAATATTTTGCTGTTGCTCGCTCACCAACTGGAGGAAAAAATATTAGTAGTCAAGCAGTACAACAACCTGCCGCCAATTTTGTGTTATCCCGGTCAACTGAGCCACGTATTCGCGAGTCTGGTCAGCAATGCTATTGATGCTGTTAAAAGTATTGAAAACTCCGCTCAAATTATTACAATTACCACCGATATTGTCGAGGATTCTAGAGGCAGGTTTATTGTAGTAGCGATCGCCCACAACGCCTCCACAACTCCGCCGGAAATTCACTCTAGAATATTTGACCACTTTTCCCATACTAAATACTTAAAAAATTTTACAGGATTGGGGCTGTCGGTTTGCTATAAAATTATTGTAGAATTGCACGGCGGCCGCCTTACAGTTAAATCTCCGGTTCAATCCAAAACGGGGGGTGGTGCTGAATTTATAGTAGAATTGCCGATCGTTTGATATCGAATTTTGTCGCCAGAGAAACCCATCGCAAATCTTGCTAGCCAGCGGCGCGAAAAGCTTAATTTCGGTTTGTAGTGAGGAATGCAAGTCGTCATAAAACAGAGGGCTGAAGTCTTCACTACAAACCTCACGATCATTTGTTAACAAAAATTGATAGGATAGGATTAGGGAAATAATAAAGGTGCAACCACAGCAAACAACCAGCCTCCCATTACCAAGACTTCCGCAACAATTAATAAAATATTTCTGTTCATTTTCCAATTAAGCATTTTCACGTTAAGAGCGATCGACCAAAGAGCGAATTTTCTTCCACCAAGCAGCCGGCGAATCTTCCGGGCGATATGCGGCATCAAACATCGACAAAATTAGTGGCAAACCCCCCACCTTCGCACTCATCAACAAGTGCATTGCCAGACAAAATACCAATACCACCCAACCAGAAGCGTGTAAATAATACCAAACCTGCGTCAATTCCCCAGCCGGCAGCCATTCTTCCTTAACCATACTGCCAGAAGCGATCGAAAAAGTCAGTGCCAGCAACATCAACGTATTCACAATCCGGTGCAAACTGTACCACCAAATCGGTTTTCCCAACTGCGTTAGTTTCCCAAAAGAATCCGACTGCACCAAGCATTTTTGGCCTGCGTGGAAACTGTACAATGCAAAAGCCGGCATTATTCCTAACAGCAACATCTTGCCAAAAGTGCCGTGAATCCCAATAATATCTGCAATCTGAGGCACGGGGACTTTGCCAAACCGCCCATCGTAGGTGTTGTAAACCAGAAATGCGCTCAAAATTGCTAAAAGGGCGATCGCAGCGTTAACCCCATGCAGTAACCTGAGCAGCAATGGCTGGTACGGTCTAGATGGTGCCATAGTCAATTCTGCTACTTTATAAATAATCTTTTACACAATACAGCTAAGCGCTGATTTTTTCAACCCTTGCCAATTGTGAAACTAATGTGAGAAAAAAATGAAGGGATTATGATAAAAACGTAAATTTATCAAAATTTAGTGTAAAGTAAAATAGCCAAGAGGAACACTTTACTTATAATATCTAACACTTTACAAAAATGGATGCAGCCACTACCATCTTACTTTCCTTGGGACTAGCAGCAGATGCTTTTGCTGTTGCTGTTTCTAGCGGTTTAGCAATCAAACACATGAAGGTCAATAAAGCTTTAAAAATAGCCTTGTATTTCGGAGGTTTTCAAGCTTTAATGCCCTTAATAGGATGGTTTTTCGGTCTTAGTTTTAGTTTTTTGATAACACCTATCGACCATTGGATAGCTTTTGGTCTATTGAGTTTCATTGGCGGTAGAATGATTTACGAATCGCTGCAAACCGAAGAATGCGAGAAAAAATTTAATCCCTTAGATACGGGGACTTTGATAACGCTGTCGGTGGCGACAAGTATCGATGCTCTGGCAGTTGGCATAGGATTTGCAGTGCTAAAAACTTCGATCGGCCCTGTCGTTAGTGCGATCGGATTTATTACTTTCTTTGTCGTATTTGCTGGCGTGTTCATCGGCCACAAGTGCGGCAACTTATTTGGAAATAAAATAGAGTTACTAGGAGGCGTAATTTTAATTGCGATCGGCAGCAATATATTATTTTCGCATTTAACAGAAGCGTCGGCAGTCATCAGTAATGGGTAATTGGTAGTTTATACTTTTTCCAGGCTATGCCTGGGAACACATACCCGGAGGCTGTGGCTAAATGCCCAAGTCCTCATGTCCAATGCCCGGTACAATAATAATATTGCGTTAGAGGACAAAATTCTGTGCTGAAACTTTACGGCGGAGCCCGCAGCAGGGCCTCAATTGTCAAGTGGTATCTAGAAGAAATAGCGGTTCCCTACGAATTCGTCATGCTGGATATGCAAGCAGGGGCACACTTGCAGCCAGAGTATCTCGAAATTAACCCGATCGGCAAAGTACCGGCAATTGTTGACGGAGATTTGAAACTTTGGGAATCCGGCGCAATTTTGCTGTATTTAGCTCAAAAACATGGTAAAATGCCCGAAAGTTTGGAGCAGCAAGCTCAAGTCGTGCAGTGGGTCACGTTTGCTAACGCTACGTTGGCGCCGGGAATATTTACAGAAGCAAGTCGCGATCGCGAAACTCCCCGCTTGTTAAAACCGTTAAATGAAATCTTCGAGAAACAGCCGTTTTTAATGGGCGATGAATTCGGTGTCGCCGACGCAGCAGTAGGGTCAGCTTTAGCCTACATTCCAATGATGCTAAAACTAGACCTTACTCCTTATCCGGCCGTTGTAGATTACATCAAGCGGATCTCAGAAAGACCGGCATTCAAAAGTGCGATCGGCGGTAGCTGAAGGATGGCACTACACGGATTTTGACACTGATACACGGATGAATTATTGAGGGTGAGTCAGGAGTCAGGAGTCACGAGTCACGAGTCATAAAACTTAACATCTAAAAGCAGGGGCAATTCCAGAATTGCCCCTACTTTTAATGAAATCAAACTTATCTAAATCCCACAGCCGCCTGCCAAACAAAAGCCAGCAGCAAGAAAAATACGGGAATGACCGGCAAAACATTAACCAAAGGCTCAAAAATCGAATAAGCTTCGGGCAGTTTTGCTAAGAGTAATGCAGCTTCCATGAATCAACCTACCTATCCAACAGAATTTTCATAATTGTCGCATATCTTTACCCAAGGCAATCACGATCGATCGACTCTCGGTGCAAGCCAGTAGGCAAACTCTTCAGTAAATCGGTCGGCCAAAATCGCCTCCCGCATCCTCCCGGTAAAGCGAATCAACTCCGTCACATTGTGAAGCGCCAGCAAAGTATACCCCAGCACTTCGTTAGCCCGCGCCAAATGGGCCAAATAAGCCCGACTGAATTTTTGGCAGGTATAACAAGGACAAGACTCATCCAGCGGAGCAAAATCCTCCCGGAACCGAGCATTTTTCAAATTCCAGCGTTCCCCACCAACAAAAGCCGTCCCGTGGCGGGCCAGCCGAGTCGGAATCACGCAGTCAAACATATCTACGCCACTCGCCACCGCCAGCGCCATTTCCCGATAAGTCCCAATCCCCATCAAATAACGGGGTTTATTTGCCGGCAACAGAGGCGCAGTCACCTTCACAATCTCTGCGATCAAATCCCCCGATTCCCCCACACTAACCCCGCCGATGGCGTAGCCTGGTAAATCCAAATCTACCAACTGGTTCGCCGCGCGCGATCGCAAATCGGGGAAAACACCCCCCTGCACAATGCCAAACAAAGCTTGATCCGGGCGCGAGTGAGCTTGAATGCAGCGTTGCAGCCAGCGGTAAGTGCGATTTGTGGCAGCCTCCACCTCCTCCCGCGTAGCGGGGTAAGGGGGACACTCGTCAAAGGCCATAATCACATCAGCGCCCAACTCATTCTGAATTTCGATCGATCGTTCCGGCGTCAAATTAATCATGCGGCCGTCGCGGGGAGAGCGAAAAGTCACCCCATCATCAGTAATCTTGCGCATTTGGCTCAAGCTAAACACCTGAAAGCCGCCCGAATCCGTCAGCATCGGGCCCGGCCAAGCCATAAATTTGTGCAATCCGCCGGCGCCTGCAACAATTGCTTCCCCGGGCTGCAAATGCAAGTGATAAGTATTTGCCAAAACCATTTGAGAACCCGCAGCCTCAAGATGTGCCGGTGTCAAAGTTTTGACATTAGCTAGCGTCCCCACTGGCATAAACTTAGGCGTTTCCACAACACCGTGGGGAGTGGCAAAAACCCCTGCACGCGCTTGGGTATGGCTGCAATTAGCCTGACATTTAAAAGAAAATCCCGTGTTGTCTTCAGTCATTAGTCCCCGACGATCGTTAACCGCTACTCGGCCGTCCGTGTTATCTAATCTATTGTTGATGACATCGCGACAAAAAAAACCATGACCCCGCCCAAAAACGGAGACAAGTTTCCGACAATCGTCGTGGAGGGCAAAAAATTTTAGACCTTAGTTCTACCTCCCAGATTCAAAGCTGCGAGTAAATCTAAAATCTAAAATCTAAAATCTAAAATCGACTGACTGACGATTAAAACGGGGAATCATCCTCATCCAATTGCAGATCCCAGTTGCCTGAGAGTACCTGATCGACAACCGCATCCAAAGCTGCGGCATTTAAATTCCGCGCGACTTGCTCTTGCAAAGGATTGGAGAGAGGAATTAACCGCAACTGCCGTCCATCTTGAATCAGGTCAAAATAAGCACCATCTTCAGGGGACTGTTTCAGTTCTAGGTAATCAAAACTATACACGTTCAAATAAAGCGCATGGTTGGCAATTAGGGTAGAACGGTGAGGGTTGGCGAAGACTTCGAGTACATAACCTTCCCCTTCGCTGTAAATCTTGCCATCTTGTATGTGAAGGTAGCGGACACGTCCTAAATCAAACAGCAATCTTTTGATATCGCGCTTGTTGACGACAATGCCTGTATCGATGATGCAAGGAGCAACTACCCTGTTATTCAATTGGTCGTGACTCATGGAGTAAAAGCCTCTGTTGTAGTATGTTCCCCTCTAGGAAATCAGGGAGTTAGCTAGAATTCTTGGGAAGGGAAACGGGGATCTTGAGTTTAGTAATTTTAGATAGGGAGCTTTGGGAGCGCTGCCTGCAGAGGTTTTCCGGGGAAAAGAACTCGGACAGGAGGAATGCCCGATCCAAAAAACTAGGGTGTTACAGTTCCAATTCTGGCACAGGCTAATGGATTGACAACTGCATACCAGATGAAAAATTTTCTATCTTATGGTGCATGATAAATTGGTTCGCTCTACGATCGACTTTTTCCGGAATCAAGGCGCTGCCATAGCCGCCGCAGTCGCTTTTTATACTTGTTTGCCGGTACCGGTGTCTTGGACTTTGGAGTTTCGGGGCATTGCCCGCTTGGCACCGGCGATCGGGCTTTTAATTGGGGGAATGCTGGGACTGGCGGATGTTGGGTTGCAGTTGTTGGGGATGCCGGCTCTGACTCGATCGGCCTTGGTGGTAGTCTTGGGCATCGCCGTGACTGGCGGGCTGCACCTAGACGGGGCTATGGACGCGGCGGACGGGCTGGCTGTACCTGACCCCGTGCGCAGGCTGGAAGTCATGCGGGACAGCGTTACAGGAGCCTTTGGGGCGATGGCTGCGATCGCGATCGTGCTGCTGAAAACTGCAGCTCTCTCGGACTTGAATAACTATCGGTGGCTGGCTTTGATGGGTGTGGCGGGTTGGGGGAGGTGGGGCCAACTGGTGGCGATCGCCCGCTATCCCTATCTCCGGGCCGAGGGCAAGGGAGCTTTTCACAAAGAATCTATTTATTCTCCTTTTGATTTTATACCGGGAGTGCTGTTGCTGCTGAGTTTGAGCGTGGTGCAAGTTGTCTTGGAGGGCGATCGGTGGCTGTTGGCGGTGGGGATGGCTTTGGGGGGAAGTGCGATCGGAATTTTTGCCGGAGCCTGGTTTAACCACCGTTTGGGCGGCCACACGGGCGATACTTACGGTGCCGTAGTCGAGTGGACGGAGGCTTTATTGCTGTGTCTTTTGGCAGCATTGGAAGGTTAAACAGTTGACAGTTGAGAGTTTACAGCGAGTTTTTAGCATGGGGATTTAAACAATTGATATCAAATCCGATAGCATCGGAACTGTAAAATCGAGTCATATCAAATCCGCGCTTCATAGTCCTGTATTCATCTCTCTCCGATCTTCCTCTGTGTTCTCTGCGCCCTCTGTGTTAAATCATTCCGATGCAACCAGAAACGATTTGATAGTTGATAGTTGATAGTTCACAGCGAAAATTATATCGGAGTTTTTGCTGTCCATTGTCCACTGTCAATTGTCCTAATTGTCCTATGTTAACCTTGAGCCCGATCGACCGCAGCCTGCAATTTTTCCCCCAGTATTTGAACGTGAGGTTCTTTTAACATCCCCAAGTGGTCGCTGGGAATGTCGTAAACCTCTATTCCTCCCTTCACTACCTCGCCCCAACCCAATTCGCGATCGGCACCAGACGCGGCCGCACTCTCAACTGCCTTGAAAATAGAAGCCCGACCCGGATAAACTCCCGCTGCATAATGGCTCAATGCCTGATTATTTAATTCCGCATGACTGAAGTTTTCCAAATAAATTGGCAGAGGACGCCCGATCGCCCGGTACAACTTGCACAAAATTCTCCACTGAATATCAGTAATATCCTCGATTTTTCCGTTCAGATTGCTCTTGGCTTTATTGATAAATACACCAGGTGTGAGCCGTAAAATTTTCATCATGCCTTGACTCTTCTTAATCTCAGACAAATTTTTGAAAGTAGCCGGGCCGTAAGTGTCCAACAATCCCAACAAAGCTACCTTCTCACCTAGATCGTGAAGTTGCCTGGCCATCTCAAAAGCTACCGTCCCCCCAAAAGATACTCCTAACAGAAAATAAGGGCCGTGCGGCTGAAAAGTTTGCATTTCTTTGATGTAATAAGCTGCCAATTCCTCAACTCGATTAGGGGGAGCCAATTTTTCATCCATAATCTGGGTTGACAGTCCCAAAACAGGCTGCGAGCGATCGATATAATTCATTAAAGGACGGTAAAATTCCAATCCTCTGCCAAGCACGTGGATGCAGAACAGAGGCGGTTTGTAACTTCCGGTTCCCGGTTGAATCACCACCATTGACGGAGAAGGCGACGACCATTCCGGTTCGCGGAGAATGTCAGCCAATTGCTCAACTGTTGGCGATTGGAAAATAGCAGACAGCGGCAGCTTTTTGTCGAAGACTTTTTCAATTTCAGCTAACAGGTGCGCTGCTAGCAGGGAATGTCCTCCCACCTCGAAGAAATTGTCCCTGATTCCGATTGAATTGATGCCTAAAACTTGTTGCCAAATTTCTGTTACTTGGAGCTCTAATTGGTCGCGCGGGGCAACAGCAATTGTTTCATTGGGCGCAGCGTCGCTAGATTGCCACTTTTGAGTTGCCAAAGCGCGGCGGTCTACTTTGCCGTTGGGGTTTAAGGGCAAAGCGTCGAGGAACACAAACCCAGCAGGTATCATGTAGTCTGGCAGTCTTTCTTGCAGGAAACTGCGCAGAGTACCGGCTGCGAGAATTTGACCTGGGCGGGAAACTGCATAAGCTGCGAGACATTTGTTGCCCGAAGCATCTAACTGAACTGCGATCGCCGCTTGACTCACATCTGGATGTCCGACCAGTACGGCCTCAATTTCTCCCATTTCAATGCGGAAGCCGCGAATCTTTACCTGATTGTCGGTGCGTCCGAGGTACTCGATGTTACCGTCGGGCAGGTAGCGGGCTAAATCCCCTGTTTTGTAAAGGCGATTTGAAGAAGGAAGAAGGAAGAAGGAAGAAGGAAGAAGGCTTGAAACCGATCGATCTTCTGCATTTTCCAATCCATCTTCTTCGTTGTTGATAAAAGGATTCGGAATAAACCTTTCGGCTGTCAGATCGGGGCGGTTGAGATAGCCTCTGGCCAAGCCGGCGCCGCCTGTATATAATTCCCCCGGAACGCCGATCGGCACTGGCTGCAAATACCGATCGAGTATGTAAACTTGAGTATTGGCGATCGCCCGCCCGATGGGAACGGAATTGCTAATTTCACTGGCAGAGTCGATCGGCGCGCAGCAAGTAAAAGTCGTATTTTCGGTCGGCCCGTAACCGTTAATTAATTTGCAGTTTGGAACTTCTCGCAGCAACTTCTGGACGTGGGGAACAGATAAAACGTCACCGCCTGCCAACAGTTGGCGCACACCCTTTAAATCCTCAATGCGATCGTCCACCATCAAGTGAAACAGTCCGGCTGTCAGCCACAAAATTGTCACATTGTATAAGCGAATCGCCTCTCCCAACTCTGCCAAAGACGGGCTGCCGGCAGGGAATACCGCCAGTTGCGCCCCGTTGAGCAGCGCTCCCCAAATTTCCAAAGTCGAGGCGTCGAAGGAAATCGGAGCAAGTTGCAGGAAGACTTCTGCTGCGGTGAGGCTGGCGAAATTAGTGTCTTTGACTAACCGTACTACGCCCCGGTGGACGACGCAAACGCCTTTGGGCTTGCCTGTCGAGCCTGAAGTATACATTACATAAGCTAGATTGTCTGCATTAGCGAGATTGGCTGGGTTTATCTCACTTTGTGCGTCTATTTCCGCCCGCGCCGCATCCAGGCAAATTACATTCGCTCCGCAGTCGGGAAGTCTTTCTACTAGGTTCTGTTGAGTCAAAAGCACCGATATTTTGGCGTCTGAGAGCATGAAATCCAGTCGCTCTTTGGGATAAGCGGGGTCTAAGGGCAAGTAAGCCGCTCCGGCTTTGAGAACAGCCAAAAGTGAGACGATCGCATCGATCGAGCGATCTAAACAAATGCCCACTAACACTTCCGGGCCAGCGCCCAAAGTTTGCAAGTAATGTGCGAGTTGATTGGCGCGACAATTTAGATGTTGGTAGGTTAGCTGTTGCTCTCCAAAAACTACGGCTACAGCGTCGGGAGTTTGTTCTGCTTGAACTTCAAATAGTTGGTGAATGCAGGTAGATTCGGGATAATTTGTTTGAGTGCTGTTCCACTCAACTAATAGCTGCTGTTGTTCCGCTGCCGTCAAAATCGGTAAGTTTTTTAGCGGGTGCTCTGGATTAGCAACTATCCCCTCTAACAGCACCTCAAATTCAGCCATGCGGCGGCGGATTGTCGCAGCATCAAATAAGTTGGTATTGTACTGGCACTCCAGCACGAGTTTGTTTTTTGTTTCGCTGGCATTTACTGCCCATTCAAAGTTTTCAAAAGTTCTCGGATTCGAGAAGACTTCAGCTTCAAAACCGTCAAAATTAAGTTGCTCTTCTGCAAGCTGCACGTCCAGATTAAAAGTTACAGGCACTAGCGGAATGCGGCTGAAATCCCGCGGCACTGCTAGTTTTTTTACCAGAGTACCGAAGGTTAGCTGCTGGCAGTCGAGAGCATCTAAAATTGCCGTGCGGCGCGATCGCAAATAATCGATAAAAGATTGTTCCTCGTTAATGCGGGTGCGGATCGGCAACAAGCTCACGCAGTGTCCTGCAAGCTTGTCTTTTCCCCCAACCAGTTGTCCCGCCGCAGGCATTCCGACAACCAAATCCTCTTGCCCGCACAAGCGGTACATAAAAGCTTCAAATGCAGCAAACAGAGTTGTAAAAAAACTGCATCCTGCTTTTTTTCCCAGGCGTTTGAGGTTAGCAACCAAATCTGGATTTAGTTCCCAATCTTCCCGCGAACCCTGGTAAGTTCTCAAAGCAGGTCGCGATCTGTCTGTCGGCAAATCTAGCACCGGAATTGTGCCTGAAAACTGCTCCAGCCAATACTTTTCAGCCTCAATAATTTCGGCTGTTGTTGAGTTTTCTTCTTGTGAAATTGCGTATTCTATAAAACTTTCTGGTTGTGGAAGATTAGCAGCTAACCCTTGCTGTTTGGCAGAATAAATTGCACCCAAATCCGGGAATAGTATGCCCCAAGACCAGCCATCGCAAATGATGTGGTGGCCGGTGAGAATAACGATGTGTTCCTGCTCTTGCAGCTTGATAATTTGACTGCGAAACAGCGGCCCGCGCACTAGATTGAAAGGTCGATCGACTTCTTGACGGCGCAAATGTGCTAATTTCGATTCGCGATCGCGATCGTCCACAACTGACAAGTCGAGCACCGGAATGTCGAGTTCGATCGACGACGCAATACAAAGAGTCGATCCGTCAGGGCTAAATGTTGTCCGCAGCGCCTCGTGCCGCTGCGCCAATTCCTGAATGGAAAATCGGAGAGATTCAATGTCGAGGTTTCCTTGCAACCGCAGACACATGGACTCGTTATAAGCGCAATTTGCCTCGTCTCCCATTTGCACGGCAATCCAGATTTCTTTCTGCGATTCTGTCGCGGGTACGCAAGCAAAAAGTTCTCCGCCGGTGAAAGGATCGAAATCTACAGCAGTAAGTTTTGGTTGTAAATCTGCGGCTATTTTCATTGGCTATTAACAGTAGTGCAACTAAATAAATTAAATTGTCTTTGTTGTAAGGGAGATTTGTTTGAAAGAGGTAGATTGGGATTGACCGTTGGGTGGGGGCGGGTTTATGAGATTATTAGTCTTAGGCATAGATGGTTGGTAAAACCCGCCCCTACGGAATTTAATACTAAATCCTGCTTCAATATCCCTTTTATCTCTTAGTCTGCGGAGGCGGACTTTGTTTGACAAGGAGCGGTTTCAACCGCCGATCGATCGAGGGAGTAATGAACGGGAATTTAGTATTACTTCGTCCCCATCAATTTTTCGCGAGCACTCAACAAAGCACCTGCACCAGTCAAATAAGCATTAATCATCTTGGCTTTGAGCGAATTTTTGCCTCTGGGGATGCAACATTCGTTCGTAAAAAATTCCCAGTTTGATTCGCAAAGTTGGTCAAATGCTACGGAAATTGTTAAAGTCAGCGACCTTGCCGTGTGATACCAGCCGCAGGGAATAAACAGCGTTTCACCGGCTGAGATTGTAATAGTTGTTGGGGTAGCTTCAGCCAAAAGCGGATATTTTTTTAAGTCGGGATTGTGATGGTTTTCAATCTCAGATAGCCAAGGAGAACCAGGTTTTGGGTAAAGATACTTTTGCTGCTCCGGCGGAAAAATTGTAAATTCTTTTTCCCCGTAAATTTGATTGATATACGCATAAAGCCCGAGAAAATCGTAGTGCAAATAAGGAAATTCTCCGCCCGGCCCCCCGAAGAATATTTCTAAGTCGTACAAATCATTGAGCAGCATATTCGGGATTAAGCTGCTGTGCGTGCGATCGGGTGTGGCAATACTCGGTCTGGGAGAGATATCGGGTTCTAAATCGGCAAAATCTTTGCGAACATTTAGTTTGAAAGGATAGGGAGCCGGATTCTCTTTGGTGGAATTCTTTAGCAAGTCGAACAATTTGTCGAGCGTGTAAATGTTACCACCGATTTCAATTTCTCGATCGCCAAATTTTTCTTGAAAATACTCCGGCGTAAATTTTGTTCGGGCAGGCCAATCTTTTGATAAATCTGTGAAAATAACTGGCTTGCCGGGATTGCGGTACTCCCTGACAAATTCTTGGTGGGTCAGACCTGTGCGGCGGTCTACTTGAATCGTTTTTGCTGTTTGGAGCATTGGGGTTTTTCCTGGTTTTGTTAGTTAAAATTGATTGCCGATAAATCAGCCCTTGGTAGGGTGCGTCGCTACCAGATTTTCGATTGGGAGATTTTTGAGGGCGACGCACCTTACGGTATCCGAGGCATAGATGGTGGGTACAATCAGATTTTGTAGGGTGCGTCGCTACCAGATTTTCGATTGGGTTGGGAGATTTTTGAGGGCGACGCACCTTACGGTATCTAACCGTCAATTTGATAAACTATCTCCTACTTGTAAATGTTTTCCTGGACGCTCGGGATCTGCGATGTACCAAGCTGGATTGCCATTAGGATCTCGCCCTAATTTGGCACCGGGTACGGGAGAATTGTTCGAGAAAGCAATTGACGATTTCGATCCATTTGTATTGCCATTTTTGTGGAAGTCGATCGCGTTAACAGTGCCGCCAGACGGAGTGGCAAAAAATCCGGCTGACTGCAATTCGGCAATGCTGTTTTTAAATGCTTCCTTGGCAAAAGCAATATCTGCGTCGGAATGCGCTAGCGTCAGAAAACACGGGCGGTGATCCCAAATGTGAATTCCTTTTTCGCGCAGCGAGTAAAACAGCAGTTCTCCATGAGTAAAATCTTGCGGGTAGGTGATTTTGAACAGGGAACCAAAGTTTTTAACGGTGAAAGGTGCTTGCTCTCGATCGAACATGGCGTTCAATTCTGCAACGAATTTGTCAGTTTTGGCATTGAGTTCGCGCTGCAATGAAGGCCCGCCGCGCTTCAAATATTCGAGAGATGCCTTGGCGGCTGCTAAAGTCAGGGGATGGCGCACAAAAGTCCCTGCAAAATAGGTAACGCCTACTTCCGGGAACGAGTCGTCGCCGAACTGCCAAAAACCGCCGTCTAAAGCGTCCATCCAGGCTGATTTGCCTGCAATTACCCCGATCGGCATCCCGCCGCCGACAACTTTGCCGTAGGTGCCGATATCCGCTTGTACGCCGAAATATTCTTGGGCCCCGCCCGGTGCAATGCGGAATCCGGTAATTACTTCGTCCATAATGAAGGCGCAACCGGCTTGCTCGGTAATCCGGCGCACTTCGTGGAGGAATTCTCGCGGTTGCCAGTCGGGGCGGCGGCTTTGTACCGGTTCTACCATGATGGCTGCAAACTCGCCCGCCCGTGCTTTGAGGATTTCCAGGGATTCGGGTTCGCCGTAGTCGAGGATGAGAGTATTGTCAACTGCCGATTGGGGAATTCCCGGTGCTGCGGGGAGCGATCGCAGTTTTTTGGTGCCGCGCACGATCACTTCGTCGAAAATTCCGTGATAGTCTCCGGTAAACATGACGATCGTACTGTTGCCGGTGACGGTGCGGGCTAGGCGCATTGCGCCCAAAACTGCCTCAGAACCTGTGTTGCAGAAAGCGGCGCGATCGTGTTTGGTCATCTCGCACACGAGCTCGGCGACTTCCCCGGCTAGCGGTGTTTGCGGGCCGATTTCATACCCGCGCTGCATTTGAGCGGAGATCGCTTCTGTAATAAATGCAGGCGAATATCCGAAAAAGTTCGACCCGAAACCGTTGGTTAAATCTACATACTCGTTACCGTCTTCATCCCAAAGTTTAGAACCGGACGATCGCCCCACCACGATCGGATAAACCAACTCTTTCATCGTCCGGTTAAACCCCGAAACTACCCGGGGATCGGCGAGGTGGTGGCGGTGAGTCTGAGTGTACTGTTTGGATTTCTGAGTTCGCGCCGTATATCGCTTGACAAATGTTTCTAAATATGCTGATTGCGACGGAGTTAATCCGTCGCGATCGGAGGTGTCGATGCGGGCGGCGGCACCAAACACCTTTTTTGGTTCTGCTGTTGGTTCTGCTGTTGGTGCTGCTGTTGGTGGGATCGCGCTGCAGTTAGTGTGGGATTGCGGGGTATTTTGAACGGGTGCCGGCGGCTGCGAGGGGGCAGGCACGGGGGCACTGCCCCTACCGTTAGTTGTCGGTGCCTGCTGTGCGGGAACCAAACCAGCGCCGCCCAACAGTTCTAGCTGTCGCGACATAATTTGCAACTGCTGCCCGATCAGGTATTCGAGATTGCCAGACTGTACGGGATTCAAAATTTGAGGCCCAGGGCTGGGTAAGGGCAGATTTACAGGGGCGCTGACTGCAACGGGAGTGGCAATGGGCGCAGGAGGTGCTGCTGTCGGTGCGATCGCCGGTGCTGGTACGGGCGCGGCTTGTTGAACGACAGGAGTTGCAGGCAAAACCTCCGGCGGCAGAGCACTATCGATAAATTCAGATAAAGTGCCGAGAGTGGGCACAGTTTCTAATAGCTGGCGAAAGGTAATTTTGATGCTAAATTCTTTTTGCAAATTCAGCGCTACTTGAGTTAAAGACAGAGAATCTAAACCCATTTCTAGGAAAGTTAAGTCCTCATCAACACTGCCTAAATCCTCGCCAGAAGTTTCTTCTAGTATATTTTTAATTACAGGAATCAGTCGGTATTTGCGCGCTGCTTGTTGGGTTTCAACCTGTGAATTTGGCATCGGTAAGTGGGAATTGGTAGTTGCTGATTGGGAATTGGAAATTGGGAATTGGGCATCGGGCATCGGGAATTGGGCATCGGGCATCGGGAATTGGGAATTCTCCCACTCTCCCACTCTCCCCCTCTCCCCCTCTCCCCCTCTCCCACTCTCCCCCTCTCCCACTTTCGGCTCGATCCAGAAGCGCTTGCTCTCGAACGGATAAGTTGGCAAGGGAAGGCGATCGCGCGTTTCCTCCTGATAAAAACTCTGCCAGTCGATGGATACTCCGCAGAGCCAAAGCTGTCCGGCTGCACTCAACAAAGCCGCCCATTCAGTTTGATTTTCATGGGTGTCGCTGAGGGAAGAAATGGCAACTTGTTTTTTCAAATCTTTGGCTTGTTTGCGAGCTAAAGTAGCAGCCGTTGTTCTCGGCCCGACTTCCAAAAGTATCCGGTTCGGCTCTTGCCAAAGCTCTTTTATCCCGTCAGCAAAACGCACTGTCGCCCGCAAATGCCGCGCCCAATACATCGGATCGGTTGCTTGTTCCGCTGTTATCCAACTAGCAGTTACAGTCGAAACAAATGGAATAGTTGGCGCTGACAACTGCACTTTTTTGACATATTCGGCGAAAGGTTCGACGATCGAATCTACCATCGGCGAATGAAAAGCGTGGGAAGTGTGCAGTTGTTTGCAGACAACGCTTTCGCTTTCTAGTTGCTGCTGGAAAAGTGCGATCGCCTCCGTCGGCCCGGAAACCACGCACAAATCCGGCGCATTCACCGCCGCCACTGCCAAATCCGCACTCAAGCGCCCTTCTACTTCGGCAGCCGATAAGCGCACCGACAGCATCGAACCCCCCGGCAAATCTTGCATCAAGCGCCCCCTCGCTGCCACCAGCATCAAGGCATCTTCCAGGGAAAACACGCCTGCGATCGTTGCCGCTACAAATTCGCCGATGCTGTGCCCGATCGCACCTTGGGGAGTGACGCCCCAACTCTGCCACAGCTTGGAAAGCGCGTATTCTACGGTAAATATCGCAGGCTGAGTCAAGAAAGTTTGGCGCAGCGATTCGGCTGCTGTCGCTTCATCGCTGCCGGGATACAGGACTTTCCGCAAATCTCGTCCGAGGTGCGGCTGCAAAATTTCGGCGCAGCGATCGACTGTTTCGCGGAATAAAGGCTCGGATTCGTACAAATTCAAGCCCATATTGACGTATTGCGACCCTTGTCCGGGAAACATGAAGATTACTGCCGGATTTCTAGCTTCGGTGCAGCGGGTTGCTGTACGCAGCGGCGGCAGGGATTCGAGTACCTCGACGGCATCGGCGCGATCGCTGCAAACGGCGAAACGGCGGTAATTAAAGGCTTGCCGCCCGGTTTGCAGGGTGTAAGCAGCATCGGCGAGATCGATCTCCGGGTTTTGGGCGAGGTGCGATCGCAAATTTGCGGTAGCTGCGTCCAATGCAGATGCTGTTTTCGCCGACAGCAGCAGCAACTGCCGCGGGCGAGAAGGACTTGACGGTTCCAGCGCGGGCGCTTCTTCGAGGACAACGTGAGCGTTGGTGCCGCCGACGCCAAACGAACTGACTCCGGCTCTTCTGGGCGTTTTGCCGGCTTTCCATTCCGAGAGTTCGGCGTTGACGTAGAAGGGACTGTTGGCAAAATCAATGGCTGGATTCGGTTGATCGAAGTGCAGAGTGGCGGGTATTTGCTGGTGTTTGAGGGCTAAAGCTGTTTTGATCAGCCCTGTGACTCCCGCTGCGGCGATCGTGTGTCCGAAGTTGCTTTTGACGGAGCCGATCGCGCAAAATTGTTTGGCTGCGGTTTTCAGGGAAAAAGCCTGAGTCAGCGCTTCTATTTCGATCGGATCGCCCAGGGGGGTTGCCGTGCCGTGGGTTTCGATGTAGGATATCGTTTCTGGATGCACGTCTGCCATCGCGTGGGCCATCGCGATCGCATCTGCTTGCCCGTCTACGCTGGGTGCGGCAAAGCTGACTTTGGCTGCGCCGTCGTTATTGAGCCCGACTCCGCGAATTACGGCATAGATTGTATCTCTGTCGGCGATCGCTTCTTCCAAACGCTTGAGTACAACCGCCCCGGCAGCGTTGCCGAACACGGTTCCTTCAGCCTTGGCGTCGAAAGGTTTGCAGTGTCCGTCGCTGGAGAACATTCCCCCTTCTTGATACAAATAACCGCTATTTTGGGGCACCGTAATTGATATCCCGCCGGCCAGGGCTAAGTCGCACTGGTAGCTCATCAAAGCATAAAAAGCTTGACAAACTGCAACTAATGATGTAGAACAAGCGGTATGTACGCTGACGCTCGGCCCTTTGAGATTCAGCTTGTAAGATGTGCGGGTAGCAATGTAGTCTTTTTCATTGGCTACCATCACCTGAAACTCGCCCGCGCGGGAAATTACATCCGATCGTCCGGCGATGTTGTTGGGAAAATAAGTATTGTTGCCCGTGCCGGCGTAGACTCCGATCGAGCCGTTGAAAGTATTCGGATCGCAGCCTGCATTTTCTAGGGCCGCCCAAGCTATTTCTAAAAAAATGCGCTGCTGCGGGTCTGTAATTTCGGCTTCGCGGGGGTTCACGCCGAAAAATGCTGCATCAAAGCGATCGGCCCCGTCAATAATTCCTCTAGCTTTGACGTAATTGGGATTTTGTCTGAGATTGTGGTCGATGCTGGGGTCTAGTTCTGCGTCGCCGAACAACGTTGTAGACTCCACGCCGCCGCACAAATTCTGCCACAATTCACCGACACTGGCAGCACCGGGAAAGCGGCCCGCCATGCCAATAATCGCAATGCCGTCAAGTTCTGAGTTTTCCTGCGAATTTGTCATAAATTAGGGTTTTTTGGTAGATTGCTTTTGCCGTTTAAAAGCAGCTTTTTGCCGATCGGCCCTGTCTTGAAATTTGTTGTTGGACGGGCTCGCGCTTTGTCCCTCGTTTAAATAATTTGCCAATTGCGCGATCGTCGGGTGCTGGAACAACTTCACCACCGGCAAGTCTTTACCTAACAGACCCCGAAGTTGGACTGCAACTTGCAGCGTCATTAAAGAATTGCCTCCAATCTCGAAGAAATTGTCGTGAATGCCGACGCGATCGAGCTTCAGCAGCTTAGACCAAACACCCGCCAGCAAAAGCTCCAACTCGCTTTGGGGTGCAGCGTAACTCTGGGACTGTTCTTGTCGCTGCGAGTCAGGTGCCGGCAGGGCGCGGCGGTCGATTTTCCCGCTGGGCGTCTTCGGCATCGCCTCAACATTTACAAACACCGCAGGCACCATGTAATCTGGGAGTTGCCCTTGCAGGTAACGGCGGAGGTCGGCTATTGCCAATTTCTCCTCTGGATTGGCAACTATGTATGCAACCAGTCGTTTATCCCCCGGTGCGTCTTCCCGCGCCAGCACCACAGCTTGTTTGACGGCGCGATGTTTTGCCAGTGCGGTTTCGATTTCTCCCAACTCTATGCGGAAGCCGCGAATTTTGACTTGGCCGTCAATCCGCCCGATGTACTCGATGTTACCGTCGGGCAGGTAGCGGGCTAAATCTCCTGTTTTGTAAAGGCGCTCTTCTTCATCCTCGATCGCGCTTATTTCATTGTGTTTAAAAGGATTAGGAATAAATTTTTCAGCAGTCAAGTCAGGGCGGTTGAGATAGCCCCGCGCTAAGCAAATGCCCCCGATGTACAGTTCACCCGCTACTCCTAAAGGTATAGGCTCACCACCTGTTTGTAACAAATATATCTCCGTGTTGGCAATAGGGCGGCCGATCGGAGGCAGTGCGGGCCAATCTCCGGGCGGGCCTGCGAGGGTATAAGCTGTAACAACGTGGCTCTCGGAGGGGCCGTATTGATTGTGCAGGGTACAATTTTCTAGCTGCTGAAAGAAACTGGCTATGTAACGGTTGACTTGCAACTGTTCGCCGGCGGTGATTACTTCGCGCAGCGATTTCGGTACTAGCTGATAGGTATCGGCTGCTTCGGCTAAGTGTTGCAAGGCGATGAAAGGGAGAAATAGTCTTTGAATTTTTTCTTGGTCGATTAGCTGCAACAAACTCTGGGCATCTCGCCGGATTTCTTCTGTGATGAAAACGAGGGTGCCGCCGGCACACCAAGTACAGAACATTTCTTGAAACGAGACATCGAAGCTGAGAGATGCAAATTGCAGGGTTTTGGCTGGGCCCTCAAGGGTGGAGTTTTGCAGTTGCCACGCTATTAGGTTGACTAGGGAACGGTGCGGGAGGGGAACTCCTTTGGGTTTGCCTGTGGAACCGGATGTATATATTGTATAAGTTAAATTTTGGGGAGAGACGCTGCTAGCTGGGTTTTCCGTGGTGTGACTGCTGATTGTTTCCCAGTCTGCGTCCAAACAAACGGCGCGGGCTTGATGCGCTGGCAGCGCCGACACTAAGTGAGATTGAGTGAGAATAACGGGAGCTTGGGTGTCGGCTAACATGAAGGTCAGCCGTTCTTGGGGGTAGGCTGGATCTAGGGGAACGTAAGCTGCGCCTGCTTTGAGAACGCCTAAAACGGCGATCGCAATTTCTAAGGAACGTTCCATGCAAATAGCGACTAAAACATCGGGTCCGACGCCTAATTGCTGCAAGTAGCGGGCTAGTTGATTGGCTTTGGAATTGAGTTCCCGGTAGGTGAGTTGCTGTTGGGAATTTTGGGAAAAAACGGCGGCAATGGCGTCGGGCGATCGCTCGACTTGTGCTTCAAATAATTGGTGAACGCATTTGTCTTGCGGATAATTTGCTTGAGTTTGATTCCACTCCTGCAACTGAGCAAGTTCGGCTGCTGTCAGCATTGACAATTTGCTGATTTTCTGCTGGGGATTCGCCGCTATACTTTCTAGCAAAGTTTGCAGGTGTCCCAACATTCGGGTAATGGCAATCGGATCGAACCGCTGGCGATCGCAGGCAATTTTTAGCAGCAGTTCAGTTCCCCCGTATGCGTAAACTGTTAGGGGAAAACTTGTCTGTTCTAAAAGCTGAAATTCTCGGTTTTGCCAGTTGCCACCCAGAGCTTGCAAGGCAGAGTTAATGTGATATTTTTCAACTACTAGCAGGCTTTCAAATAAAGCTGTGCCGCGGGAAATCTCGCTCCATTCTTGAGTTTTTGCCAGCGGCACGTTCCCGTATTCTTGAAATGCCGTCCACTGAGTTTGCAGTTGTTTGAGCCAGTCGATCGCTGACAAATCGGGAGATACAATTACCCGAAACGGCAAAGTATTTATGAATAATCCTACCGCTGATTCTGCGTTTTCTAGATTCTGCGATCGGCTGTTGCAAATAGTTCCAAATACTACATCTTCAGAACCGGAACAGCGGCTCAAAAGTAAAGCCCACGCTCCTTGCAGCAGGGTATTTAGGGTTAGTTGCTGTTCTTGAATTAGGGAGTTTAAGGCTGCGGTTACGGTGCTAGAAAGCCGGATTTCTGGTGGTGTCAGGAACAGGCAAGATGCCTGTTCCACAACAGATGAATTTTGTTGTGGGACGGGCATCTTGCCCGCCCTTGAAACATCCGCCGATGCCTGTTCTACAACAGATGAATTTTGTTGTGGGACGGGCATCTTGCCCGCCCTTGAAACATCCGCCGATGCCTGTTCCGCAACAGATGAATTTTGTTGTGGAACGGGCATCTTGCCCGCCCTTGAAACAGCCCCAACCAAAGGGGTAGGAGCGCTGAAACCGCTTAAGTATTGTTTCCAGAATGTTTCTGCTTTCAAGATGTCTGGCTGCTGCATCCACTCGATGCAATCTCGATCGTAACGGGGCGGTTGTAATTCTAATGGTTGATCGGCACACAGAGATTCGTACAGGGTAAAAACTGCTTGCAAAACAATTATTGCCGAGGTACTGTCAAGCAAAATGTGGTGATAAGTCCAGATGAGTTTGTACTCAGTTTCCGACCAGCGGAACCAAGCCAAACGCATCAGCGGGGGTTGAGTGAGGTCAAAGCCTTGCAGGCGATCGGCTTGCAAATAGGTTTCGAGTTGGTTGGCGCGATCGCCCTCCGACAAATTGCGCCAGTCTCGATCGACGCTTGGCAGTTCAACTTGTTGGTGTAATGTTTGCAGGGGAACTTCTTCAC
Organism: Microcoleus sp. F10-B2; assembly: GCF_036704965.1. Taxonomy (NCBI): domain Bacteria; kingdom Bacillati; phylum Cyanobacteriota; class Cyanophyceae; order Oscillatoriales; family Microcoleaceae; genus Microcoleus; species Microcoleus sp. F10-B2. The sequence goes on from NZ_JAUBTB010000020.1 coordinate 92,889, forward strand.
CTGACCAACAAAAACTCGTTCTCAAGATGGGATACCGCTGCACTATTTGCTGCCAAGCTTTGAGGAAAACTGAAACATTCAAATTTTCGCGGACGCTACAGATCGCTTGTTCGATGTCTATCCCTGATTGTTGACTCGAAAGGCTGTCGAACAACATCCCCTGCTGTATCGGTGAAAGTTGATAGGAAGATTCACTATCAGTGGTTGCGGATTGCGGGCGATCGTCTGCTGGCAATGACATATTTATATGTAAGTATTGATGGAAAAGACTTTTGAGCAACAGTAGCCGGATTTTTAAGGCTTTTTCAAGTAACTATTCATCCCCAAGCACGGTAAAATCATCGATCGCGTGCATCCGATCGTAATATTTTGTTTTTGGCTGTAATATTTGATCGGCTCAGCCGATGCTAACTCAAACTCTACTGCCCTGTAAAGTATTTATGATACATTTTACGGGTAGCGCCGCCAAAGAGCATTTCCCGCTCAGCAACCGTGTAATTCCACAGCCTGTAAATGTAAAAATTGCTTAATATTCTGTTGGCGATCGACTTTCTTCTCTCAAGAATAACTAAAGCCTTCAACATCTGCTATAACAGGCTGACATCCGCACTCAACAGCAATGATTTGCATCCTGTCTGCTGGCAATCGCTGCGCTAGATTAGCTACAGCCAACCTCAACCTTTAAAGAAAGCTATGGGATATTTGATTGGTGCGATCGTCCTCGGAATGTTGATTTGGGCTAGATTAGATATTATCGTGCATACCATCCGCAACAGGGAACTGAATCTATCCGAAATCAACAAAAAAATGCAAGCTGAAATGGTCAAAGAAACATATTGCTGTCAATTTTTTAATTTTGAATAAGCACAGAAAGTATGGCGTTGCTGAATTACGGTATGATACGGGCAAAAATACGAGAGGGAACCCGAAAATGATTTTTGAGATTTTGATGG
>NZ_JAUBTB010000021.1:0-93036 GCF_036704965.1 Microcoleus sp. F10-B2
GGTTTTTGGCTGGCATACACTATAACTAATGATTGCTTATTTTTTTATATTATACAATCTAGCTGCGTCTCAGCTTATCACCAATACCACTGGCACTAAGGCTACAGCCGGTGGTGCAACAGACTCTTCTCTCGTTGGCGTGGCATTTGACGTATTGAGCGGCGTTACTGCATCAGTTAAATCGACTGCAGGCAGCACTTTTACATCGTTTTGGGAAAACGTTGATATTAGCGGTTTGCAAGACGGTTTCGACTATGGCATTAGCACTCCGCGCAATAGCTTTAATGGTGGAAACGCTAATGGAGGCTTATATAAAAATGAGTCTACTTTCGTTAGCTTTTTGCTAACTGGCAGTAGCCTGAGTGCGGAACAGGCACAAAGTGCTTTGTTGGCGGGATTTCAGAATGGTACGCTCAAGGCAGGGGTTCGCTTCCAGCAGGTAAGTGGGTCTAATATTGGCACCAGTGACAAAGTTATGGCGGGAGTTTCCGCTGATGCTGAGGCAGTGCCCGAACCAACAACTATTGCAGGTATGGTGATGGGGTTGGGAAGTTTAGTAGCAGCACGCCGCAAGCAGGCAAAAAAGGCTACTGCCTAAATTTTTTCAGGGGCTCGGGCCATCCATCGCCAGAAAAGCTCGCCGCATTTCTGTCAAACAAGCTTAACTTCTAGTATCAACTCATAAGAGCCAGCGCAGCTATCCCGCCTCTGGCTCTTATTTTTGCTCTAGATTGACAAAATCTCAAAATCCCGAGAAAATATCAACCAATTTGTGGTAAGTTTTTGTGTCGGTTGCTATGTGGCAATCTTCTGCAAGTTCAGTTAAACGCGCTCTCAGCAATGTTTTTGCCAATTTTCCCCCTCGCTCAAGCAATCCCGACACCTCCGACCCAACAAGTTATCATCGAGCGAGAATTCCCGCTACCGGAAAACGAACTGGATTTACCACAACCGCAGACAACGGCCCCGCTGAACACTGTGACGGTGCCCCAGCAAGTGCGCGTTTTGCCGGGAAAACTCGACAGCATCCCGGTTTTCAACAGCAACAGCCCCGAAGTCGTGCAAACCGAAGGCATTTTGCTCTCCACATTTCCCCCGGAAGGAAAACAAGTACCTTCTGCACACTTAAACTTTCCCTTCAAAGGCAGATTTGACATCTTCGCCCACCACATCGCCAAAGCTAAAAATCGCGCCGAAACTCGCACCTTATTTCAAGGAATAATTGTCCGCAATCCCAACTCGGAACCTGTTACTTTAAATGTCTTGCAAGGAGCGACTTATTTAACTCGGCCGGATGCCTTGTTTGTCGATTTGCCGTCGTATTTAGAAAATCGATTCGGCACTGTGTTTGCGGGGCCTGGAAGCCGCATCACGAGCGATGTATTGCGGGGGTTCAGACAAGCCATTTTGCCCGCTGCGATCGAGATTCCGGCGAATGAGAGCCGAATGCTGATGAATTTGCCGATACCTGTGGGGAATGTGACGCCTTCTTCCAACGGTCGATCGACCTTAATGCGAATGTCGAGCAGCAATTCGGTTTATGTAGCATCGTTAGCAATGTTTGCTCCTAAAAGTCAAGGAGGAGTCGAGCAAGATCCGACTTTAGAACAGTGGGAAAATATTTTAAATACCAAAGGTTTAGCGGGGCCGAGAGATTTAGCACCAACTCCGAGAGGCGAAAATCCGGTGCAAAAAATTTACGGCCGCGTGGCGGGAGTAGCGGAAGGTTCCCAGTGGCAAGCTAAAATTACGGACAATTCGAGAACCGATTATTTAACTATTCCCAAGCGCGGCGAGTCATTTTCTTATGCTTTGAGCACAACGGATACGGGGACTTTTGGCACCGGTCAAGTTCAAAGCGCTAAAATGTTAGCTCGCTATCCCGATACTGCTTATTTTGCTCACGGTAATTACGGGATTCAATACAACTTGACTTTTCCGCTTTACAACAAATCTCGCGAGTCCCAATCTGTTAGCATTAAAATGCAAACACCGATCAAAGCAAATACAGAATCGGGGGGATTGATGTTTTACGATCCTCCCGAAAATCGGATCTTTTTCCGAGGGACAGTACGGGTAATGTTTAAGGATGATACGGGCAAGACTTTGACGCGCTACATTCACATCGTGCAGCGCCGGGGACAGCAGGGGGAACCTTTGGTGAATGTGAATATGAAGGCGGGGGAACGCCGTTTGGTGCAGGTGGATTTCTTGTATCCGCCGGATGCGACGCCGCCGCAAGTTTTGACTGTGCGATCGAGTAATTAGTTATTGGGTGACTGTATATTTACACTGTGCGAAACGCGGCTGAATTTCTCACAACAAAAAGTACGATCGCTACTCGACGGGCTCGCCCTTAACATACAAAGATTCGAGAAACTTAACGGCTTCATCAAGCACAGCTTCCGGTAACTTCTCAACAATCGCGATCGATTTTTGACGGATTTCTCGATCGACTGCTTTGGATTGTTGCGAGTCAGTGTCTGCTAAACTGCTATTTTCAAATTGCTTTTGCTTTGATAAAGCTGTTTCTGGAGTGACAAAAATGCCAACATCTGCCGGAAGATTTATAGTTTCATGATTGTAGCATTTAACAACGAGATTTGTCACATTCATCGCTACCCGCTGATTAAATCGGAAAACTTCTGAAAAAGTGCGTGAAGCGCAGCTATCCCGTAGGGAATCGCCGCGAGTAGTCTGAAGTAAATGTTCTCCCACTTGATTGACTTCTGTTGTAAAAATAAATTTGTGTGTATCCGTACCAACTGACACCCAAACCTGGTGAGTATTAGGTTCGCTCGCAGGTTGAATAGACAAAACTTGCACTTTCATCGTATTAATGAGTAATATCAAATCCGTTGGTATCGGAATTATTGATCTCTCTCTTCTCTTCCTCTGTGTCCTCTGCGGTCTCTGCGGTTAAATCATTCCGAAATTAGACATCTCATTAAAAGCTAAGTCTAAATCCCCCTTTCCTGCCAATAAGAGTAAAAGGGGGATTTGGACGATCGCTAAAGCGTCAAAGATTGAGGATTGGTCTCAATCAATTTCGCTAAATCTTGCAAGAAAGACGCCGCATCAGCCCCGTAAATAATCCGGTGATCGCAAGTAATATTTACCTGCATTTGGCGCTTCACTCCCATCAAACCATCTTCATTAGCCACTACTTGCGGCCGCGAAGAACCGATCGCCAAAATCGAGCCTTGATTCGGCGGCAAAATCGCGTCAAACTTGTCTACTCCAAACATTCCCAAATTGGAAAGAGTGAAAGTTCCCGTGCTGTATTCATCCGGCTTCAACTGCTTGGTGCGGGCGCGATCGACTAAATCCTTCCAAGTGCGGGAGAGCGAATAAATATCGAGGCGATCGGCATTTTGCAGCACCGGCGTAATCAAACCGCCGCCGTCCATCGCCACCGCTACCGCCACATTAATATCAGCGCGGTATTGAATTCCCGACTCCACATAACAAGCATTCAGCAGAGGATGTTTTTGTAAAGTTACTGCTACAGCCTTCGCCAGCATACCCGTCATCGTGACGCCCTTCGACTTAATTTGTTTGTAGAGTTTGTCGAGATTATCAGTAGTAATTGTGTAACCCACGCGGAAAGACGGCACGCTCAAACTTGCTTCCATATTCCGCACCACCGCATTTTGCAGCGCGTTCATCGGTACTCTTTGGCCCGAAAGTGCCACCGCCGGGACTGGTGCGGGTGCGGGTTTGGCTGCTGCGGGGGCGGGTGCGGGTGCTGTGGGTGCTGCGGGTGCGGGTGCTGCGGGGACTGTTACCGGTTGCTGAACCGGAGCGGGTTGGGCTTTGCCGGCTGCTGCTTCCACATCCTCTGCGACAATGCGACCGTTGGGCCCGCTGCCTTTGATAGAATTCAAATCTACTTTAAATTCTTTGGCTAATTTGCGAGCGCGGGGAGAAACGACGCTGCGGCCGTTTTGGCGGCTGACATTTTGCTGCAAACCTGCTGACGATGTAGCTGCGCTGACAGGAACGGGGCTGGGAGCGGGGGCTGCTGCTGCGGTTGGGGCGGCGGCTCCTTGCTGCTGAGCTGCAGCGATTTCGGCTTCTGTTTCTGCTACGAGGGCGATTGCCGCCCCCACCGGAGCAACTTCGCCCGCAGGTACGATAATTATTGCTAAATAGCCTTCGTAGAAAGACTCCACGTCCATGTCGGCTTTGTCGGATTCAACGACTACCACCGTTTCGCCTTTTTCTACTTTGTCTCCGGCGGATTTGACCCAGGAAACAATTTTGCCCTCTGTCATTGTCGAACTCAGGGCTGGCATGAAAACTTCGCGAATCATCTGTAAAAAGTCCTTTTGTTTTGGTAATAGGTAATCGGTATTTGGCAATTGATAATTGGCGATCTGCCACCGGCAATACTTATTATTATGCCAGTCTCTGGCATTCTTGATGTGTGACTGTTGACTCAAAATCAATTGCCAATTACCGATCGCCAATTACCACTTACCAATTTCTAAATATCACCTCGAATTTCTTCGACTATGCCGTCGCGGAGGAGAATTTCTACTTGCATTTTTTGAATCAAGTTTTCTCCGAGCCCGACAGTGAACGTTCCGTCAATTTGACCTTGACTCACTTCTTGTTCCAGGTCTAGCACCTGCACTTGCTGAAGCTGTTGCAGGTTTTGGTTTTTCTGTTCAAGCAGTTCGCTTTTTCTTTGATTCACCTGGACTTGAATGTTTTCTATTTGCTGCATTACTTGCGGGCCTGGGGGCTGCAGATTTTGCTTTTGGATTTCTGAAATCATCCGCTGCCCTTGCATTTCTAACTGTTGTAGCTGAGAATCTATTTGGTTGATTTGGGCTTGGAGTTGCTGTTGAGCTTCTTCTTTCCAGCGGGGAGTAACGACGACTTTAACGTTAATCGATCGCTTCAAGAGTAATTGTGGTTCCATAAAGTTGTTGCTTGTCAATTAGGAATTAGGCATTAGTCATTAGTCATTAGTTGGTAAACATGAACTAATGGCCCAGGACTGAGGACTCGGACTCGGGACTCGGGTGTTGGGATAATTTTTTCTTTTCCATTCCCCAAGTCCTGCGAATATTTCAAAACATTCCGTCAATCATATCGCGGTAGTGTTGCGTCACAACCGGGCGCTTAATTTTCAGGGTCTGGGTCAACATTCCATTTTCGATCGAAAATGGCTCCTGAATCAACCGGAACGGGCCGATGCGATCGTCCGCGCGGTATCCAGGGCGATTTTGCACCTCTCGGTTCAATTCTTTGCGGAATAAATCTTGAATTGTCTTGCTATTCCAGTCAATTTCGTGTATTGGGGGATTCTGAGTTTCTGCCCATTTCTGCACGGCTTCTGCATTGGGGACAATTAAGGCGCCGACTGATCTCTGGTCTTGACCTACTAGCATAATTTGGTCGATGTAGGGGCTGCGGACGCAGGCGTCTTCTATGGGCTGGGGTTCGATGTTTTCGCCGTTGCTGAGGACGATCGTATCTTTGGCCCGCCCGGTCAAGATTAAGTCGTTTCCCGGTGTCAGCCAGCCCAAATCGCCGGTATCAAACCAGCCTTCGGGGTCGATCGCCTTGGCAGTCGCTTGGGGATTAAGATAATAACCTGCCATGATTTGTGGCCCCCGCGCCAATACTAAACCGCGCTGGCCTGTTGGCAGTTGCTGTCTGGTTTCTGGGTCTACTATTTTAATTTCCGTATGGGCGATCGGCTGACCTGCGGAACCTTTAAGATTGTGCCAGGGACGGCGCACAGTTAAAACCGGCGAAGTTTCGGTTAAACCGTATCCCACCAACAAGCCGATATTCGCTATTTCAAAGAAATTGTCTAAATGCGTTGCCAAAGAACCACCGCCGCTAATTGCCCACTTAAAACGTCCTCCCGTAGCTTCCCTGACTTTTTGATAAACCAATTTTTCGGCGAGGGCGTGGACGGGCGTCAACAGAATGCTTTTTATGCGGGCGATGAGTTTTTCGGAAGCAGAAGCCGGTTTTAAACTAAGAGTTAATCCTTGGAAAATGCGGCGGTTCTCGATGTATTGCTGGCTGGCAGATAACAGGAAATTAACCAATTTTTGTTTGTTGGCTGGCTGTTCCCGAAATTGCTTTTGTACGGCCTCATAAATCGATTCCCAGATGCGCGGAACGCTGACCATGTACTGGGGTTTGTAAGTTTTCAAGTCTTGTTTGAAATAGCGAATACTGGTGTAAATTTGGGTGCATCCTTGGGAAAGCAGGAAGTATTCGACGCTGCGTTCGTAGGCGTGCCAACTGGGCAGAATGCTGAGGGCAGATTCGCCGGCTTCGGGCTGGAGAATTGTGCCCAAGGTGGTGAGTTGGTGCAGCAGGTTCCCGTGAGTCAGCATGACGCCTTTGGGTTTGCCGGTGGTGCCGCTGGTGTAGAGGAGGGTGGCGAGGGTTTGAGGCTTGTGGTTGGTGGGTTTGAGGGGGCGGTTGGCCCCTGTGCTCATCACTTGGGAAAATTTGACTGTGCTTAGGGTTTGGCTGGTTTCCGGTTCTTCGTCGGAGAGGAGGACGACGAGTTGGATGGGTAAATCGGGGAGGCGGTGTTGCAGTTTTTTGAGTAATGCCAGGTTTTCGACTACCAAGGCGGTGCTGCCGCTGTCTTGGATGATGTACAAAAGTTCTTCGGGGTCGGCGGTGGCGCCTCGAACGGCGTTGGCGGCCCCAGCCATCATGATGCCTTGGTCGGCTATCAGCCAGCGGGGGCTGTTGTCTGCGAAGAGGGCGACGCGGGGAGGGACGGCTTCTCCTGGATGTGGTTCGATGCCGAGGGCTTGGAGGCCTGTGGCGAATTGCTGGATTTGTTGGTAGAGGTCGGTGTAGGTAAGCTTGATTTCGGGCTGGCTGTGGGGGTCGTGGAGGGCGACGGTTTGACCGAATTGTTGTTTGACGATCGCCCAAATTTCGGGTATCGATCGAATGGAAGTGTAATCGATCAGGCGGCTGAGGTTAGCGCGATCGCGATCGGTCAGTTGAGATGATGCGTAAGATGCTGGGCCGTTCATAAGGTATTTTCCTGAGTTTGTGCAGATAAAGTTATTGGCTATTAGTTTAATATCACAGTTATTTTAGAACTATCTGGCAGTGCCGTGACAGTTTGCCAACCTGCCATTGCCTATTCAGAAAATTAGAGATGCAAGATGATGAAATTTATAGTTGCATAGAAACATATGAATTTATCAAGGTTGATAGTAATTGCTTTAAATGCGATCTTACCCTTATTTGGAAATGCGCTTTACTCCGAAATTGCGACGGCGCAACCGGAAAACAATAGGCGAACATTTGCCGATTGGTGCCACCAAAAAGCTGATTTGAGTCCAGAAACTAAACATACTGTTGATGTGCTGTTAAAGGAAGCAGGGACTACTGAGTGCAATGAGGCCGATCGAAAACTTTCTAGTCTCACGGAGCTCGACCTCAGCGTCAATGAGATCGGCGATATCAAACCGCTAGCATCCTTGACTAACCTGACTGAACTCGACCTCACCGGCAATGAGATCGGCGATATCAAACCGCTAGCATCCTTGACTAACCTGACACAGCTCTCCCTCAGCCTCAATGAGATCGGCGATATCAAACCGCTAGCATCCTTGACTAACCTGACTCGGCTCTGGCTCAGCGGCAATGAGATCGGCGATATCAAACCGCTAGCATCCTTGACTAACCTGACTGAACTCGACCTCGGCGTCAATGAGATCGGCGATATCAAACCGCTAGCATCCTTGACTAACCTGACTCGGCTCTGGCTCAGCAGCAATGAGATCGGCGATATCAAACCGCTAGCATCCTTGACTAACCTGACTGAACTCGACCTCGGCGTCAATCAGATCGGCGATATCAAACCGCTAGCATCCTTGACTAACCTGACTGAACTCGACCTCATCGACAATCAGATCGGCGATATCAAACCGCTAGCATCCTTGACTAACCTGACCGATCTCTACCTCAGCGGAAATCCGATCGCACCCAAGACTTGTCCTCTTTCGCCAGAGTCTATCTGTAAGTGGGAACCACCACCCAAACCATAAAACTTGAAAATGATGCCTGATCGCACTTCAATATTTCAATGACGATCGCTGTGTTGCTGATAAAGTACGATCGCCCATTCTATCCGCACATCGGCTTCAGTCAGAGGTAGATTGTCGGGAAGGTCGATCGTAATTTGCATGATTTATGGTAGTTTTAGGTTTTTATTGGCTTTTAAGTGCGATCGATAATGTCTCGAATTTGATTTGCTGGGATGTCATCTTGGTCTGACTTGGAGTAGATAACGATGAGTAAGATGTAGGTATCGCCTCTGAGTTGATAGATAACTCGGTAGCCACCACTTTTGCCTTTTTGGATGTCGCTGTTTTTGAGGCGGACTTTGAATACGGTGTAGCCAGTGCCGGGGATTTGGTCGCCAATTAAGTTGCCAGACTCTAGCTCATCAAGTAGCGGTTTTAGGTCGGTGCGGATACTGCGGTAGCGTTTAATTAAAGTGCGAAGTCGTGTTTTGAACTCATCGGAAAAGACAATCTGGATTTGGGGTGTCTCGTCAGTCATCAATCCCTTCCCACAGTTCGGAAATAGGATGTAATTTGCCTTCTTTAATTTGCTGGAGGGAGTTACGGAGGCTGGCTAAGACGAGTTCGGCGGGTTCGTCATCGGGATCTGCGGGCGGAGTGACAATATGGCGGCTGATTAATAGTTGGTAGAATTCGTCCACAGACATTACAGCGAGTTGAGCGGCTCGATCGAGACTGAGGCTGTGTTGCTGATAAAGTACGATCGCGAGTTCGAGTCGGACATCGGCTTCAGTCAGAGGTAGATTGTCGGGAAGGTCGATCGTAATTTGCATGATCTATAGTACCTTTTATTTTCAATTGTCTCTGAAGTGCGATCGTTACAGATTCATTAAAGTTTGATTCATTCGCTGTATTCTTCTAGATTAAAACGAGTAGATATATCAGCACTTTAACATAGCTGGGTGCTTAGGGCGCACCTTATCCCCCCAATAAAATTGAACTATGAGTGGAACAGGCATCCTGCCTGTTCATGAAACTCTTGCAATATCTCAGATTTAAGCAACACGGCGCGGTGCATCAACCATCGGCGCAGTGCCAAACAAATGCCTGAGGTAACTGCGACTGAGCTCGCGGTTCCAGCGCCGCAGCCGCACCATCACTCGCGTGAATGTAAAAGTCAATTCCAACACCAAAGAAAGCTGTTTGAGACTGAGTGAAGTATTAAACACATCATTGCCGTGCGTGCGTTCAATCTGATGGTGTTTCAGCAAAGCAATCAGGTTTTTGGTAGAGCCTTTCAGTTGATTGAAGTAACTCTGGGAGAATGCCCAGCGGCTGAAACCCCAAAACTTAGCCAAATGATTTATCTCATCCTGTAAAGGCTGGGAAATTGCCTGTTGCAGCGCTCCTGTTGAGTGTACCATCAACCATAAATAAACAGAAGTAGCTCCCCACTCGGTACTCAAGCGACTAATCACGTGTTTGTAGGTATCTTGCCAAGCATCACCTGTGGATTGACAACCCTTCACAGAGTTGGGTTTAACTTGCAGTTTTTCCCCTGTAAGTTGCTGGTAAATCTTCCTAAATGTCGGGCAATGTTGGCGTTCTTCTTTTTCCCAAACACCTATTTCTAAAATGTTGCCGTTGTCATCAAAAATTCCTCCCATAAACCGCGCCATTTGCGGGTAAATAGGCTGTAAGTAGCACCAACTTTCTCTGCCGTAGCTGCGGATGGGAGCTTCAATTTCTGCCGCACTTGCCAAAATTTGTAAAAAGATTTCTGGCTTGACACCAATAATTTGGTCGCGATTGATTCCTTGCCAATCTATGGGCTCCCAAGGGCGGGGATGCGGACTGGAAAATTGCCGGGGTAGATCCGAAAGTCGATCGCTCAAAACTTCCAATGACATATAATGGTCGATGAGAGAGTTAATCCTGGCCCGACTTTGCAAGTAGCGAGGGCTTTGATACTGATTTCCAGCCAAATCAATTGTATACACCTTACCAGTAGCTTTCATGGTTTCTGCCTGTTTTTAACTTTTACAGCTATTGTGCAAAAGGCATTTGGGAAGTCGCAACGAGTAACGTGCAGGCTGCTCAATTACTAGCAGTTGGCTTGACTGAGCCGAACTCAGGTGAAGCGGCATGAAGTAGGGTGAACTAAACAGCATTTGATAGCGGTAAGGTGCGCCAAAGAGCACCCTTATTCCTATCAATCATCTGTAGGGAAACGGCAGTGCCGTGTCCGTACCCCATAGGGAAAGGGCAGTGCCGTTTCCCTACTGAGAAAGGCTGTATCAGCGTTCATCTGCATACATCTGCGGTTAAAAACCGACATAATTTTGCCGCCACCAAGCGCGCACCAACTTAATCTCCTCAAACGTATAACGTTCTTCCAAAAACTCATAAATTGCTCTCAGTTTCTCATCCCCCATAACTTCAATTGCGTACACTATCGCCTGCTGGCGTTCCGGTTCCACCAACAAATTGATATCAACTTCCCTGCCCATTTCCATCAATTCTACCAGATGCCCAGAAATAGTATTAGGACTCATACCCCGCGCATTAGCTATTCCTTGAACTGTCAAACCTTGTCGGTATAATTCCCAGGTTTGCATCTGCGAGTAAGACGCAACGTTGGAAAGATTGGGAAGATTAGCGACATCAGAAGATGCAGCACCACTTGGCAATCCTTGTTCTTGGCAAAAACTGCGAATTGCCTCCAAGAAAACCTTGCCGTACTTATCTCGCTTGTTGCTGCCAACGCCGTAAACCTCCTCGAATTCTCTGAGATTTTGCGGGCGTTTTTCTGCCATGTCTCGCAAGCTTTTATCAGCAAAAACTACGTAAGGTGGCACAAATTGTTCGTCGGCAATTTGCTTGCGTAGCGTCCGCAGTACGGTAAATAAAGCTTCTACTTCTACTGCCAAAGACCGAACTTTTCCTTGTACTTCCCGCTGGGGTTCAATGGCGATTTCAACGGTGCGCTGACGTTTCATAATTTCCCAACTTTTTTCATTCAGTTTCAAAATGGGAAAGCCGTCTGTTTTTTCGTCTAAAAAACCTTGATTTAACAGCGAACGACTCAATTTTTTCCAATCGTCGGCACTTCTATCTTTGCCAATTCCGTATGTAGAAAGCTGGTGGTGCTGGTATTGCAATACTTTTTGACTTTTTGAGCCTCGCAGCACGTCAATAATATGATTCATGCCGAATTTTTCTTGGCATCTCGCGACGCAAGAAAGAAATTTCATTGCCTCAATCGTCCAATCTTCTACGGGTTTTTTGTTGCAACAGTTATCGCAATTGCCACAATTTCCGGGAAATGAATCGCCAAAATAACTTAACTGAACTGTGCGGCGGCAATCGCTGGAGTCTGCATAGTTAATTACTCGCCGTAACTGTTGGCGGGCAATGCGCTGTTCTTGCGGATCTGGTTTTTGCTCGATTATGTATTCGATGGTTTTGACATCGCCGTAGCCGAAAAATAAGGTACAATGGGATGGTTCGTTGTCTCGGCCTGCGCGGCCTGATTCTTGATAGTATCCTTCTAGATTCTTGGGTAAGTCGTAGTGAATTACAAACCGCACGTCTGGTTTGTTGATGCCCATACCGAAGGCAATTGTGGCTACCATTACTTGCACGTCGTCGCGAATGAAGCGGGTTTGATTGGTGGCGCGATCGATATCGTTCATCCCGGCATGGTAGGGTAAAGCTGCGATGCCACTTTGCTGCAATTTGTAAGCTACTTCTTCAACTTTTTTGCGGCTGAGACAGTAGATTATTCCCGAACCGCCTTTTTTTTGGATAATTTGCAAAACTTCGGCAAAACTGTGCTTGGTTTTGGGGCGAACTTCGTAGTATAAATTGGGGCGGTTGAAGCTGGCGACGTGGATGTAGGGATTTCGCAGAGTTAGCTGCTGGATGATGTCTTGGCGGACGCGCTCGGTGGCGGTGGCGGTTAGTGCCATAATGGGAATGTCGGGATATCGATCGCGCACTCGCTGCATTTGCCTGTATTCTGGTCGAAAGTCGTGTCCCCATTCCGAAACGCAGTGGGCTTCGTCGATCGCAAATGCCGAAATTCCTAACTTATTTGCTACTATATCTAAAAACGGTAAAAATCTCTCACCGAGCAAGCGTTCGGGTGCAACATAGAGCAATTTAATCTTACCTTCGAGAATTGCTGTTTCGCGCGATCGGGTTTCCTGACTGCTCAAAGTGCTGTTGAGAAAAGTCGCCCCAATTCCATTATCCTGCAAAGCTTCCACCTGGTCTTGCATCAGAGCAATTAACGGCGAAACAACCACAGTCAATCCCGGTTTCAACAAAGCCGGTAATTGAAAACACAAAGACTTGCCACCGCCCGTCGGCATGACAATCATCATATCCCGTTTTTGTAAAGCAGCTTCCACAATTTCCCGCTGCCCCGGGCGGAAAGAGTCATAGCCAAAAAAATGTTTGAGTGCTTGTTCCAGGGACAGCGGCACAGAAGATATGGGCGGATTCGACCCTGACATTTGCAGTAGTTGGTTGTTGGCTTCAACACTATTCTATGCTTTTTGAGCACAAATACAGTTACAATAATTGAGAATCTCAATTTAAGCAGAGAAACTGATGCCGAAAGCAATTTGGAATGGTGCCGTCCTGGCCGAAAGCGACAAATGCGAAGTCGTAGAAAACAACTATTACTTCCCCCCGGATGCCATCAAACGCGAGTTTTTCAAGGATAGCAGCACTCACACTACTTGCGGTTGGAAAGGTGTCGCTAGTTACTACAGTGTCGAAGTGGGCGGACAAGTTAATAAAGATGCTGCTTGGTACTATCCTACTCCGAAAGATGCTGCTAAAAATATTGCCGGATATATTGCTTTTTGGAAAGGAGTTAAGGTAGAGGCTTAAAGCAGTTTTGAATTACTCTATTCAGAACCCCAACTTCTTGAACAAGTCTGGGTTCTGGATCTTATTTCACTATTCTCAAGAACAGGCAAGATGCCTGTTCCACAAAGAGTGAATTTTCTTGTATCTCCACAATTAATCTTTTTCCCAAACGGCGACAGCTTCCCATCCCAAACCGCGGCGAACAACAATCGGTTCGCTTTGTGTCAAATCGAGAATGGTAGAAACTTGATATCCCGGATCGGAACCGTCATCGACAATCACATCCACTAACTTAGAAAAACAGTCAAACAGTTCAGCTTTGCCAAAACTTTCTGCTTTTGCTGCAGGGACTGGTGCTGCACCTTCATCATCGGTGGTAATGTGAGCGGAAGTTGAAATAATCGGATTTCCCAAGGCTTCCAACAGTGTAAAACAAAGCCGCTGGTCGGGAACGCGAATTCCCGTGGTTTTGCGTTTTGGGTTCATTACCAACCGCGGCACTAACTTTGTGGCTGGCAGCAGAAATGTATAAGACCCGGGTATTAACCGCTTGATAATTCTGTATGCTTCATCGCTGACGACAGCATAGTCGGTGATATTTGACAGAGAAGAACACAGGAACGTTAAAGGCTTATCATTGGAGAGTTGCTTGATCTGCCTGACTCGTTCTACGGCAGACTTGGAGTTGAGATCGCAGCCGATCGCGTAAACTGTATCTGTCGGATAAAGCATCACTGCCCCATCTTTCAGAGATTTTGTAATCTTCTCGATCCGGTCTTTTTGGGGTGCAACTGGATGCACTTCGTAAATAGTTGCCATGTTAAGCTATTTCAGGCTAAGTGGGCGATCGAAATATCGAGTGAAACAATCAATGCTGAAAATTAATTGTTAATAATGAATAAAATAGCTTATTTTGACTGTCCAACCGGCATTGCTGGCGATATGTGCATCGGAGCTCTTCTTCACGCCGGCGTTCCTTTAGACTACCTAATCGAAAAACTCAATTTGCTCGGCATTTCGACAGAGTACCAGTTGCGGACGGAATTAGTCCACCGGAATACTCAACAAGCAACTAAATTTTATGTGGATTTAAGTGCCGATTTATGGTTAAAACCAGAAAATCCCGCTAGCGACTCCACACTCGATCCCTCGGAAACGGAATCCCCGACTTTCGACGCCCGCCACCACCATCATCACGGTGAAGAACATTCTCACAGTCACGGCGAAGCAGATGCCGAAATTAGCCACACTCATCACCGCCACTTGCCCGAAATAGAGCACATCATCGTCTCGGCAAAATTGCCTCCGCGCGTGGAAGCCTGGAGTTTGGCAGTATTCCGCAAATTAGCAGATGCAGAAGGTGCCGTACACGGTATCCCCGCAAGCGAGGTTCACTTTCACGAGGTGGGGGCGACGGATGCAATTATTGATATTGTCGGTACTTGTTTGGGTTTGGATTGGTTGGATATTGACGAATTTTACTTTTCGGCGATGCCGACTGGTGCAGGTACGGTGAAGGCGGCCCACGGTAAGTTAGCGGTGCCGACGCCGGCGGTGATGCGGTTGTGGGAAACGCACCGAGTGCCGGTTTATAGCAACGGGATCGATCGCGAATTGTGCACGCCTACGGGAACTGCGATCGCCTGTACTCTCGCCTCTGCTTTCGGCCCACCACCGTCGATGCAAATTCAGGCGATCGGTTTGGGTGCAGGTTCTCGAATGCTGGCAATTCCTAATATTTTGCGCCTCTGGATTGGGGAGAAGGAAGAGGGGGAGAGGGGGAGAGGGGGAGAGTGGGAGAGTGGGAGAAAGACGGCTACTAATTCCCGATTCCCCATTCCCGATTCCCAATTACCGATTACCAATTCCTTAGAAACTATTGCGGTATTGGAAACGCAGATTGATGATTTGAGTCCGCAGGCGATCGGCTATGTTTTTGATGCTTTGTTTGCCTGCGGAGCTCTGGATGTGTTCACTGCGCCAATTGTGATGAAAAAGTCGCGGCTGGGGGTTTTGTTAACTGCGATTTGTCATCCCGAATTTGAGGATGCTTGCGAAGCTGCGATCTTTCGCGAGACTACTACTTTGGGAATTAGGCGATCGACTCAACAGAGAACTATTCTGCACCGGGAAATCCAGGCAGTTCAAACAGAATACGGTGAAGTGCAAATAAAAGTTGCGAAGTCTGGACAAACGATTGTTAACGTGCAGCCGGAATACGAAGATTGCGCGGAAATTGCCAGACTTAAAAATATTAGCTGGCGGGAAGTTCACCGCTTGGCGCTGGAAAGTTGGTACGATCGCACTTAATCAGTTCGCGATCGCACTCCGACAAAGAAACCGGGTTTTTTACCGAATCTGCGCGCCACAACGCAGTATTTTCGTAAAAAACCCGGTTTCTGACCACCCCTGCGTAAATCCTAAGAGCAATCAAGGCCTCTGATATCAATTCCGGTTGCATCGGAATTAATATCACCCAAAATCACGACACGGCAGTGCCGTGTCCCTACAATAAATCTGGCGTAGGGACACGGCACTGCCGTGTCCTGGCTTATCATTTCGGCGCAGCCGGAATTGATCTGATATCGGTTTTGAGATGACTGGATAAATTCAGCAGATTAACCGCAGCATAATCTGTCTGGCTTGCTGTTCGATCGCGCAACTAAGCTAAAATATTGCCGAGGTGCTGTTTGAGTTGAATTGCAGTTGCAAAATGGGTTAAGAGACATTCAATTAAAGGATACAAAATCAGTTTAATTTATGAGTCGCCGATCTAGTCTTGGGTTTAGGATTCAATTAAAACATGAGTTTTTATGAGTTAAGTTTGTTTGCGATAATTTCTTGCTCAGCAGTTTGGAGCAAGCGTTCTCTGACATACTCGACGATCGCAGGCTGTAGCGTTAAACTTGTCGGTGCGGTATTGTCGGGCGATCGCCGATTTTCGATGAGCGATCGTTCAGCCAGCCCCTCCAATGCTTCCATCAGTTGCCGTCCCGAAACTTTGGGCAAAATTTCCGCTTTTAACTTCGCAGGGGTCGCTCCTTCTTGATTGATGGCGATCCAGTACATGATTTGTTTTTGCAGGGGTGACAAGCGATCGAACTGGCGATCGAGCAAATCCCAGAAATCGCTAAAAACAGTATTTTTTTGCACTAAAAATGCGTGAATATCACCACCAAAAAGTGTTTTAATAGTCGTTGCAGCAAGTTTGAGGGCGAGGGGATTGCCGCCAAAGTAATTGACAATATCTTGACACTGCAATAGCGTTGCCTTTAATCCTTTGGCCGCGAGGATTTGCTGGCATACTGGCGGTGAAACTCCGAAGAGTTTGAGCGATCGCACGGGTAAATTTTCGCCCGATCGCACAGCAAACCCCCCCGGTTGTTCTCGTCCGGTTAAAATCAGACAACTTTGGTGAGGTTCGTCAGCAATGCGCGCCAATAACTGTCGGTAATCTTCATAGCCTTGTTGATATTGTCCGCTGCGATTTCCCCCTTGCAAAATCGACTCCAGATTGTCTAAAATTAACAAACAGCGTTTTTGTCGCAACTGTTCCATGAGAGCATCAATAGAGTGATTGTTTGTGGCTGATGAATTAGTTAAAATCGGTAAAATATTGCTGAGGATAACATCTAAGGTTGGTGCTTGCTGCAAACTCCGCCAAATCACAAATTCAAATTGAGATTGAATTTGCTGAGCGAGTTTGACAGACAGAGAAGTTTTGCCGATACCGCCAAGTCCAAAAATACCGATCAGACGAGTAGAATTGCCGCTAATCCAAGTTTCTAATGTTTCGAGTTCCTGTTGCCGGTTGTAAAATTGGGAAACATCGATCGCTTCTCCCCAATCTTGAGTGGTGCTATCTGCTTCGCTAGCGTGCAAGATGCCCGCACTGCAATGCTGGTAGCGGCGCAAGACTGCTTGAAGATTTTGCTTTGAGACTTTTTCCCCAAGAATTTGAGAGAGATTTCGCCACAAATGCGAACCGACGTGTTTGATATGGTCGAGTTCGTAAGCTAAGCGATCGGCTATCTCTTGATAAGAGTATCCCTCCCAAGTTTCCAGAAAGACGCGGGATTGAATGTCATTGAGTTTTTGCTTTTTGTTTGCGGATTGTAACAGACTATCAACTAGGGCGATCGCCTCTTGTCCTTTCATAGCTTGCCAATTTGACCTATTCAGTAAATTTACTGATGTTTCATGAGTGCGAGTTGCTGTTCAGGAAAGAAAACAAATTGACTGAATTAACCGCAAGGTAATCCCTTTTATACTTGGCGGTTTAAACCGATACTAAACAAGCTTTTGTTCGCATTCGGAGACTGAAAAATAAGGGGGATATTTAACCCGGATTTTGGATGAGGTTAATTGCACAATCTCAGATATCAAATCTCAAATCGATTGAGTGAATTTACGTAAGTTTACAAAACCCTGTCACTTTTTCTCACCGGCAGGGCGATCGGGGGGGTTTATTCTTTGAATTAAGGCAGAGCAAAAGTCGCTCAGACTGTTGAAATTTAAACTTCATTCAAGACATTGACACTAGAGGAAAAATATGAAACCTTCTAACGAATGCTTTGAACTAATCAAAAAATGGGAAGGACTCCATAAAAAGCTTTCTGATGGACGGATTAAAGCATACCTAGATCCGGTTGGGATTTGGACAATTGGTTATGGCTCTATTGAGCATTTGGATCTCAATAGACCGATTGTAGAGGGTGATATTATCACCCGAGAAAAAGCAGAGCGATGGTTACAGATTGAAGTTCGGGAAAAAGCAGAAGATGTTGAGCGCTTATGCAAAGTTTCGCTCAAGCAGTGTATGTTTGATGCTCTTGTTTCCTTCACTTACAACATCGGGATTGGTGCATTCGGTGAGTCAACTCTGTTGCGGGAGCTAAACAAAAGCAATTATGAAGGAGCAGTCAGGGAATTCGATCGTTGGGTACATGGTGAAGATAATGGCACAAGAAGACCATTCCCAGGATTGGTCGATCGTCGAAACGACGAAGAAAAATTATTTCGGCGCGATGGTTTTTCAGATATAGATGCAGCAATAGGCTTTGTCACAAAGCCTAAAGATTTGGCTCAACCGCCGAAGGGAGATTTTCCCTATAAACCTGCTCCCGTACCATTACCGTTCACTCGTACCCTTCAGAAACGACATATTGGAGAAGACTGTTACATACTTAATTGCGCTCTAGCAGGACTCAAATTTCTTCGTTTAGGTTCTCAGCCTAACGAATTTACTGACATTACGGAGAGCGCAGTCAAGCTTTTTCAAACCCGCGAAGTTCTTAGCCGAGTTGATGGAAAAGTAGGGCCAGAGACAAAGAGAGCAATAGAGAATGCTCTCAAACGTGCGCGTGGAGAGATATCTGTACATTCATCTGGGCTAGATGGAGGTGTATACTGCCGTCTCACACGTACACCAAGAGATGCCTACGAAGGACTTGAATGCTGCAAACTCGATTTCGTAAATCCTCAAGGGAATGTAGTTGTTGATTCATTAGACGTTATTTCTGGTGTACCGGGTGCTCAGAGATTTTTAATGTGGGATGATCCTGAAAGTCAACCGGGCAATCTGGCACCTATCCCACAAGATAACTACTACATCTCGGATATCGACTGGGCAGGTGGCAAAGACAATTACAATGCTTCACACCCCATAGATGGAGATGGACTTGGACCTGTATGGGTAGAGCTGGTTAAATCACAAAAGGCTAAAGAAAGTTGTAGGCTAAAGAATATTGGCTGTCGCGATGACTTCGGCTTTCATGCTGATTGGAACTGGATTCAAAGTGGTAGAAGCGCAGGCAGTGCAGGATGTGTGTGTCCTACTACAATTGATGATTTAAGAAAACTTGTGAAATTGCTCCGCAAGTACGATCCACGCCTGTTAGTTGTGGACTGGGGACTGTAGATATTTTTAAACATTTAGGAGGTTAATCAAATGCCACATTCTTCTAGCCTTGAGACTAAACCAAATTCTTCTGAACACGGAAAAGAGTAAGTAAAGTTGAGTTATATGGATGATTAAAGCAGCCGGACGACGTGCTTGTAAAATCTGTTGTACTGACTGTTCTCAGCATAAGGTGCATCTACTTCAAATTGGTGCAAATTTTAAAATGAGAGGAGAATAAAAAATGCAATCTCAATCTGTAATTCCAGAAAAAACAAAATATTTAAAGAATGAAGTTAAAGAATCAAGTCGATCTTCACTTGAGGACAAAAGACAATATTTAGAGAAGGAAGTTAAGGAATTAACTCAAGAAATGACTCGGCTCAGACGAATCAATCGGAACTGGGATGGAGGTTTGACAATTACCACGATCGTTCTTACTTTAATAATTACCCTTTTGTCTACCTGGGATCGAATAGACGAGCAAGACAAAAAGATAGCTACTGGCATTCTAGGCGGAGTTATCGTTGCTATTCAATCAATTGGAAACGCATTTCCCGTTAAACAAAGAGCGGGAGCCTATCGTATTCTTCAAGCGCAAGCTAATAATTTGTTGACTGATGTTAAGTATGTAGAAGGTACAGAAGAATTGAAGGCTCTTGAATCTCAGTTTTATTTATTAAGAAGTGATGCAGCAAAAACTGAAAGCTAGTAGATGGAAATCGGGCATTTTTGTTAATTAATAACAAGAAATATCGCCATATTTATCGCACGCCATCACCCATTTATTTCCTCACTAAATAACCGGAAATGAATCTGGCAGGTGCGATCTCAATTTCTCCTGATTCAACAATTTACCCATTTAATTAATAGTTGACTTTCCTGATGCAAGAAATCCCGGAAAAAATTAATGCTCAATTCAAAAAATGGCATCAGTATGCCTATATTTTCCATTTCATTTATCTGTTTTTGGGAGTAAGTTAAATCGTGTCATCTTTACTTGTGGCGACCTTTGTTGAAGAACTCGGAACTCATCGAACAAAAGTGCTTTCTGCAATTAGCGCAATTTCATTAGCCTTGATTAACACAACAGATGTTAAACGAAAAGGCAATGGGTTTCGTCAAGCTCAAAGACACTTAAGAGCTGAATCAATAAGATTTCACACTGGTAGTAGCTCACCCGAAAAATTAGTGGCAGCTTTCGCCGACGCAGAAGCGATGATAGGAGAAGTAAATTTTGACCCAAAAAAGTTATTTGAGGATTAGAAGATATGCTTACAACTGTTATAACATCTATCATCACAGCTTTGGTAACTGCAATTATTACTACTGATGATTAAAGCAGCCGCCGCGCTTGTAAAATCTGTTGTTGCAACAGCTCAAAAGTGTGCTTTTTTGAGTTATCATCTTTCTCAACGATCGCCCTTATTTGCTCCATCAGCTCGATCGCCAGCGGTACGCCAAGCTGCAATTGTTCCAAAACCTCCCGCTGAGCAAAAACGGTTTCCGGTGTTCCTTCTAAAATTAGTTTTCCTCGATCCATTACAAACACCCAATCAGCCCAGCGGTAGATGAAATCGAGGTCGTGACTTGCTAAAAGGATCGTGGTTCCGGCGCTGTGAATTTGTTGGAGTAAACCGATCAATTGTCGGGTGTGACGCGGATCGAGATAGGCGGTAGGTTCATCTAGCAGCAGCAGTTTGGGCTTGAGAACCATGATATCGGCGATCGACACCCGCTTTTTCTGCCCCAAACTGAGATTGTGAATTGGTTCGCGGGCGAGTTCGCTTAGATCGAATTGGTCGATCGCCTCTTGCACCATTCTCGCAATATTCGGTTCTGCCAAACCCAAATTGTACAACCCGTAGGAAATATCTTCTTCTACCGTCGAAGCTACTAATTGATGTTCGGGATTTTGAAAGACGAGTCCGATTTGTTGGCGCAGTTGCATCAAGGATTTGCGATCGTAGCGAAAGGGTTCACCTTGCCAGCTAATGATTCCCTGTTGCGGTTGATATAAGCCATTTGCTAACAAAAAAAAGGTAGTTTTGCCACAGCCATTTTGACCTATCAGCCCGCACCGTTTCCCAGCGGGGACTTTTAGATTTAAACCCTGAATTGCCACTCGCGAACCGCAGGGATATGAGTAGGAAGTGCGATCGAATTCGAGAATCCATTCAGACATATTCGTTATTTTTTATTTTTTATAGCCTTGTTCCCAGGCTCTGCCTGGGAATAAATACCCGGAGGCTCTGCCTCCAATTACCGATTACCGATTACCAATTTCCATTGTATTTGTGTCAGTTTTCATCTATTTTTGACAACTGCCAAAGTTGAATTTCATAACACAAATGCTGCTCAAAAAGTTGGCCCGCCTCCAATCCTTCAACCACTAGCTTCTTGAACCAGCGACGAAATATCCAACGCAGGAATTTGTGGACTGGAGGAACTGCGATCGCAATCAAATCCGCAACATAAATCATTGTGTTCAGTCCAAACCTGCGGAAAGTATCGACATACAGGTCAATCGTCGGTAAAATATGAGCCGAAATATCCTCAGTTTTTACTACATTGAACCCCGCTTGCATCAATGCAATCTGAAGCTCTTTCACCACGTGACAGTTAGAAAACATTCCCTCTGTATAGTTAACATCAGAGCGCATCATATCGGCAAGCAGTACATAACCACCAGGATTGAGGGCAGTGGCAGCACCCTTAGCAATATCAACAGCCGACATATACTGGCTACTTTCGCTAAAGAGAATAAGATCGTAGAAATGGGTTGCTTTGAAGTCTTCAAACCTCGTGAGGTGGAAAATTGCCCGATCGCCCGTACACTGAAGAAAGCGCTGTTGTTGGAACGGATCGGGTGCGAGCCCCTCCACTCCAAAACCTCGATCGAGCAAATAAGCCGCATTTCCCCCTATCCCGCATCCTACATCCAGCACGGTTTTGATGTCTTTGGGGATAAAATCCAAGAGTTTATCTGTGTAAGCTTGCTGAGCGACGCGCAATCGTGCGATCGTCAGTTCCTCAGCGGGCACAGGTAGGGTTTTCCAATAGCCGTAGTGAAGGTAGGGCGAATCTGTCAGACCCAAATAGTAATTAAGCGCTGCATTTTGGTAGCGAGTTACTTTGGAAATTTCGATTGATTTTGGCTGCGACATTCGGAAAATTTAGTAAGTTTTAGGATTTTGGGCAGAGTTGAAATTCTTCCCAGCGCTTGCATACCTGTTCATAGCACTCAACAGGAGAAATTGCCAACTTTTGCAACAAATTGATATCAATCTGAGCGTTGGCGATCGACAAAAATATAATTGCTTCCTTTGGTTCGTAGCCAGCAATGATTTGGAGCAGATTTGAAACAGTGTTCTCCTCTATTTCTAGTTGTTGCAAATAAACGGTTGCCTCCAAGTCGGAAATAAATTGCAGATCGTACTTTATAGTATCTACGCTCCAATTCACAGAGCCGTTAATGGGAGTATTGATTTTGCAAGCAACCAAGCCTCGTCCTCGATGCAAAAAACCGTTCCAAGCAGTATGTCCGATCGACAAAATATTCTGATGAATAAACAAGTTTTGCCAGTAGCCAAAACTACCCTGCCAAACACTATCTTCCACTCGCATTTCTTTTCATTTCCCTTAAAATAAGATACCCTTTAGAACACAAATCAAATTACATCAGCGTTCATCTGTGTTTATCTGCTGATATCTGCGGTTAAAAAATCCCAATCCAATAATAAAAAAAATAATAAACTCACCATCATCCATACCTCGCAGATGAAAAACATGATTGTAAACAAATCGGCGGGCATTCTGACTCAGAGAAGCAAAAATCTCCTTACAGTTGCGGGACAGCGCCGGATTCGCACCGAACTTTCCCCCTTGCGTCTGATGGCTGTTCTCCATCAGAGCCGATCGATATACGGGAATATTACCACTATTTGGAACATTTGACAAAAAACCGTCCGCCTATTCACCAAACTCAATATTTTCATACAAATCGGCCAGCGAAATTTCCACAGCAACAGATGTTAAACTCAGCCGATCGCCCATACAGCTATATTCCGAAAAGATCCACTTATTCGCATCAGTTTTAGAGTATTGCTCCACCTGTAGCCGATATTGGTCGATTAATAAATATTCCTGAAAACTAGGAATACTGCGATAGGCAGCAAACTTTTCATCGCGGTCATAAGCTTTAGTACCTTTAGACAGCACCTCAGCAATTAGCAGCGGATTGGTAATTGTATCCGTCCGTCCAGATTGCAGCTCGATCGGTTTCGCCACAACCATCATATCTGGATAAGTATAATTGTTAAGCTGCGGAACCCAAAGTCGCTGATCCGATGCAAAAATACTGTAAGGTTTACCCTTGAGACTCACCCTCAAAATAGCATTTAAGATGCTGGTAATTTCATTATGATTCGGTGTGCTGCCAGCCATCAGAACAATCTCCCCATTGATAAATTCATGCCGATCCTGAGAATTGATTTCCAATTCTAGATATTCCTGGGCCGTGTAGGTTTTGGTTTCAACTGGCGCGATCATACACAACGCTCTCCTTTAATCTACTCATTTCATTTTATATTAAAAATTTTGCTAATTCAACAGAAAAGTAGATTTTAATCATGCTAAGAAACAGGCAAGATGCCTGTTTCACAAAGAGGGAATTTTATTGTGGGGTGGGCAGGAAAGCCCGCCCCTGAAAGACTTATTGAGAATGTGCAAGATGTGAGTGCGATCGCACTTAACAAACTTACCGCAACGGGACAAAGTTATAGCCAGTGCTTCCTCCTTGTTTAACTTGCACTAAAATCGGCTTACCAGCCCGATCGCCTGTGGACAAAAACTTCACATCCTCGCTCGATCCTGCGGCCGAGAAATTCGGATTTCTGAGTGCTTGTTGCAACCCTTCCCGCGTATTGCTTTGCCCCAAGCCAGCGATGACAGCTTGAGTAGCGTCAAAACTCGTTGCGGTTCGCCAATTCACAACGCCTCCCCAACGCTGACTGGCATTTGTAGGAAATGGATTGTTGGGATTAGTTTCAGGATGCCAGGGAACGGGCAAAACAAGCCCGTCAACGTCCTTTTGCCCGTCTTTTAGCGTTTGAAAGGTGTAAAGAGTTGAACTGCTGTAAAGCGCTAATTTGCCTTGATTTGCACGGGCTAGATCGATCGCGCGATCGATGCGATCTACGTGGGATGCTACCATCAATCCTTGTGCACCTTGGCTAACAGCATCCGCGATCGCAGTGTTAGGATTAAATGTCGGCGCTGACAAGTCGCAGACAGTAGGAACTAATCTGCCACCTGATGCTGAAAGAGAAGCAATAAATTCATCCCTAAACGAAGCCTTGCCAGCAGCTTGAGAGTCGTAGCAGAAGGCTATATTGGTTTTGCCGACTTGTTTGACGATATACTCTGCTAAAGGAGCCGTCATCGATCGAGTATTGGGGACTGTCCGAAAAATATAGCTGCCAAAACCTGATAAATTATTCGTACTGCTGGTAGGTGTAATCATCACCAGTTTCTTTTCCTGATAAATTGGAGCGGCTGCTAAAGAGGCATTGCTGTCATTATGTCCGATTACCGCTAGAATTTTGGGGTCATTTGCTAATAGTGCCGCAACTTCTTTTGCAACTTCTGGACTGTTATTGTCATTGACAATTTCTACTTGCAAACCGGCACCGTTAATTCCTCCCCTAGTGTTGATTTCATCTTGAGCTTGGGCGACACCTCGGAGGATTTCTTGGGCGATGTTGGGGTTGCTGCCGCTCGGCACGCTGACGGCAATTTTCAGAGAAGTGCGATCGCTTACTCTCGCATTATTCAAATAGATTACCGTTTCCGGGTCGTTGCGATTTTGTTGCAGCGAAGCCTGAAATTTTAGAACAGCTTCTTTGTAATCTCCTTTGGCAAAAGCTGTAACGCCTGCTTGCTTTTCGGCTGTTGTTTGCGATGTCAGCAATATCTGATTTCCTAAACTCATGCGAGTTGCGATCGCACCCGATGGACTCGCACCCGATGGACTCGTTCCCGATCTAGGTGTATCTGAACTTGTGGATGCGAATAAACCGGGAAGGAACTTGTATGCGGCCAACCCAATTAAGCCGAAAATGATTATAAAAACAATGGGCGGTGGACTTTTTCTTTTGTTAGTATCTTGATACATGATTGGTTCTCCTTATTTTGATATTATTTGGAGCCTCTTCCTCCGGGTACGCATTCCCAGGCTCTGCCAGGGAACAAGAATAATTAGTCCGATCGCACTTAACAAAGTTACCGCAGCGGGACAAAGTTATAGCCAGTGCTTCCTCCTTGTTTAACTTGCACTAAAATCGGCTTACCAGCCCGATCGCCCGTGGGCAAAAACTTCACATCCTCGCTCGATCCTGCTGCCGAAAAACTCGCATTTCTGAGTGCTTGTTGCAATCCTTCCCGCGTATTGCTTTGCCGCAAGCCAGCGATGACAGCTTGAGTTGCGTCAAAACTCGTTGCGGTTCGCCAATTCACAATTCCTCCCCAACGCTGGCGGGCATTTTCTGGGAAACGGCTACCGGGATTAGTTTCAGGATGCCAGGGAACGGGCAATACTAAGCCGTTAACGTCGCTTTGTCCGTCTTTTAAAGTTTGAAAGGTGTAGAGCGTAGTGCTGCCGTAGAGTGGCAATTTGCCTCGATTGATGCGAGCCAGAGAAATGGCACGGTCAATGCGATCGACGTGGGGTGCTACCATCAATCCTTGTGCACCTTTGCTGACAGCATCGGCTAGGGCATTGTCGGGATTAAAAGAGGGTAATGAAAAGTCGCAAACAGTGGGAACTAATTTGCCGCCAGCAGCAGTAAGAGATGCCACAAATTCATCTTTAAATGATATGTTATCCGGTGCTTGGGAATCATAACAAACGGCAATATTAGTTTGACCTGCTGTTTTCACTGCATATTCTGCTAAAGGAGCTGCCATTAAGCTAATATTGGGTACTGTCCGAAAGATGTAGCTGCCAAATCCTGATAGATTATTGGCAAAGCTCGTCGGTGTCACCATTACCAGTTTTTCTCGCTGATAGATCGGAGCAGCTTCGAGAGATGCGTTGCTAGCATTGTGTCCAATTACTGCTAGTACAGTCAGATCTTTGGTCAATGTTTTTGCAGCTTCTCTGACCACTTCTGGACTGTTGTCATCGTTGACAATTTCTACTTGCAGTTTTGCGCCGTTGATGCCACCGCTAGTATTGATTTCATCCTGAGCTTGGGCAACACCTCGGAGGATTTCTTGGGCAACATTGGGGTTGCTACCAATGGGGACGCTGACAGCAATTTTCAAGGAAGAACCATTGCTGGAACGGGCATTATTCAAATAGATAATGGTTTCCGGGTCGTTGCGATTTTGTTGCAGCGATTTCTGAAAATATTGGGCGGCAGCTTGGTAATTTCCCTCAGCAAAAGCTTGAACTCCTGCTTGTTTGTCAGGTGTTGCGTAGGATGTCAGCAATATCTGATTTCCTAAACTGATACGATTGCCAATCGCTCCCGATGCGATCGTTGCCGGTGTAGATGTCGATGTCGATGTCGATGTCGATGGAGGTGTATTTGAATTTTTGGCATTCAATAAACCGGGAAGGAACTTGTATGCGCCCAACCCAATTAACCCGATGGCAATAATAAAAACAATGGGCGGTGGGTTTTTTCTTTTGTCAGTATTTTGATCCATGATTTTTTTGTTTATTTTGATACAGTAATTTTTCCACAAATTACTGTTCACGTCAATTCATTTAATTCATCGATCTAGTTCATAAAAGTCATATTTGTAATAACTGTTGCAGGAAGTGCGATCGCCCTGATTCAAATCCGGCCCGCTAAACTAACAAAAATAGGAAAATAATCAACAATAGCCCTGGACGCGCGGGTACTCAGAAACCGGGTTTTTTACGAGG
Organism: Microcoleus sp. F10-B2; assembly: GCF_036704965.1. Lineage (NCBI taxonomy): Bacteria > Bacillati > Cyanobacteriota > Cyanophyceae > Oscillatoriales > Microcoleaceae > Microcoleus > Microcoleus sp. F10-B2. The sequence goes on from NZ_JAUBTB010000021.1 coordinate 26,750, forward strand.
ATACTTGGTTACAACCCGCAGATTCAGTAAAAACCCGGTTTCTTTGCTTGTGATGCGTAAGTCTCGTTGATATTAACCGCCGCCACCGCCACCGCTACTAAGGATCGCGAATTAAATAATTTACACATATTTGTGGGATGGGCGTCCCGCCCGTCTATCGGGGACGGGCGGGACGCCCATCCCACAACAAACAGGAAAAGTGGATTTTATTTAATTCTCATTCCTAATCGTGAATATAATGCAGGACTTACCCACTCCGACCAAAGAAACCGGGTTTTTTACGAAAAGACACGTTATAGCTCGTAGATTCGGTAAAAAACCCGGTTTCTGGCCCCCATTCGTCCAGAAATAACAATAAATTTAGCGTTGAAATACCGCGCTTAACAAAGTTAAAACCGTGCAACCAAACACGGCTTCCAATGTATATCTTCGCGAAGGTTTATAAGGGTAAGAATTCCAAACGCGCAGTTCTCCATTAAAGCCGCGCGACGCTAAACTCAGCGAGACTTGACGGTAGTTTTCCAAAGTTCGCTGAAGCAATTGCCCGATTAAAATGCCTAAACTGTGCATTCCCAGTTTCCAAGTGCGATAGCCGCAGCGGGAGTTTTGGGCTATCCAAAGTTCATCGGCGATCGCCAATAAGCTAAAAATAAACCGATACATTAGTAATAGCAGTTCTGTGACCAACTCTGGACAGCGTAATTGTCTGAGAATCTGCAAGATTTCGGTAAATGGAACCGTCAAGAGGATGAAATACATACAGCTTGTCGATGCGAAGGCGCGGGCAAACAGCAAGCTCACTTGGTATATGCCAGAGCGGCTCACATACAGATAAAAAGTGCCGGTGCTGATGCCCCAACCTTGCCAAATATCCCACCCAATTGCGGGGATACGATCGCCCGCAACCGCACCCAGCGCCAAAGCAGGCAAACTTGTCAGCAAAAACATCAACGGTAGCGACAGCAACCGCAAATACAGTTTCCCCGGAATCCCTGCATAGACGACGATCCAGACGGCCAACCAAAGGGCGATCGACAATTGGACGATCGCCCCAGAAACCAGAGACAGAATTAAAAGGGCGATCGCAAAGGATAACTTGTGAGATGGCGGCAACCCCCGCAAGCGATTTGTATAAGCCAGACTGTCAATCTGATGGTTCATTCCAAAGTCTTCCAGTCCGCGCAGGCGGACTTTGTATGTGCAGAAGCGAATTCTATTCGCCGTTTATTCGCCATTTATTCCGACGGCGATTCATCATCAGATTTATGAGATTCCGTGCGCCCCTTGTACAGCCCGATCGCATACCCAATTACGCCAGCCCCTAGCGCCGCTTGAGTCGCAAACAGCAAACTTTCAATTTCTCCGCTAGCAGGCTCAAAAAAGTGGTTAAACCAAGGTTGATAGTCAGGTTGAATTTCCGCAATCGCTTTCTGTGCTTCCCCATCCGCTCCGCCGTATTCACCCCGGACAAAAACTAGGGGCATAACGGCAAGCGCGATAACAGCAATTACCAACATCCAATTTTGTTGTGAAGTAGCTTGCTGATTTCTTGTGTTTTTTTGACTCACGGCTTATGACTCCTGTCTCAATAATTTCAAAGTTTCCAACTCCGGCTTTCCGTAAGAATGCAGCCAATTCCAGACTAATACAGTCAGCAATCCCTCACTAATCGCCAGGGGTACTTGAGTGATAGCAAAGATGCCAGCAAACTTGAGAAACGAAGCCATAAAACCGCCGCTTGCTGCGGGAAAAGCTAATGCTAATTGAATCGAAGTCGTCACATAAGTCAGCAAATCTGCCAAAGCTGCCCCACAAAAAATTGCCGCCCGCTGCCTGCCAGTTCGCAACAGCAATTGATAGATAAAATAGGCAGCGAAAGGGCCGACAATCGCCATCGAAAACATATTCGCTCCCAGGGTTGTCAAGCCGCCATGCGCTAACAGTAACGTTTGAAACAGCAGAACTAAAGCCCCCAGTACCGCCATCACCGAAGGGCCGAACAAAATTGCACCCAAACCTGTACCCGTTGGGTGAGAACAACTGCCCGTTACCGAGGGAATTTTTAAAGCAGAAAGCACAAAAGTAAACGCACCCGCCAAAGCAAGCAATAGTTTAAGTTCCGGGTGTTCTTTTGTAATGCGAGTAATCGATCGCAAACCTACTGCAAAAAAAGGCAACGCCACCATCCACCAAAACGCAGCCCATTGCACCGGCAAAAAACCTTCCGAAATGTGCATAGCTGCGGCGGGCGTTGCCGAGCCCAAGACAATATAACAACTCAAGCCAGCCATCAATCCCAAGCTGACCAATTTCCGATTTCCGGTCTTCACGCTGAACCTCGCAGATGAGACTATGTAAATTAACACATCGGCGGGCATCCTGACTCAGAAAGCGACATGACCTTCATTACAGTTGCGGGACAGCGCCGGACTTGCACCGAACTTTCCCCGTTTCCTCTAATGGCTGCTCCCCATTAGAACCGAATCGTTAGGCTTAGTATAGTCGATCGCGTAAGTCTCAGCAAATATTTTACAAAAATTCATTCAGATTAACTCAGTCAAAATTACCTATCCTATTTTCTTTTTTTCCTTCGCGTCTTCGCGGTTCGTTCAATCAATACTATCGCCAAACAAATCAACGGTATAATATTAATTAGTTTTGAGGAAAGCCACCATGTTAGATTACAACTTTCCGAGGCACTGGCCCTCAGCCGACGAACTACCAGACTCAGATGAAACACCTGTGGATAACGAACTGCAAGAATTAATACCGGGATTGCTAAAAGCAATCTTGCTGATACTTTGGTCAGAACGCATGGACTGGTTTTTTGGTATAGATATGGGTATTTACCATCACCCAGAAAAACCTGCCATCGTGCCAGATGCTTTCTTGAGTTTAGGTGTAGAAAGATTTTATGATGAAGAATTGCGTCCCAGTTACGTGCTGTGGGATGAAAATGTTTTGCCGACTTTTGTGCTGGAAGTAGTTTCCCCAACTTATCGCAAGGAATACAGCACAAAGTTGGAGGAATATCAAGCTTTAGGCGTACTTTATTACGTCATTTATTCTTCCCGCCGCCGCCGTAAACCCCGTTTGGAAGTACATAAGTTAGTCAATGGGAAGTATGAATTACAGCCAGGACATCCAGTTTGGATGCCAGAAATTGGTTTGGGGATTGGTTGTGAAAGGGGAAATTATTCTGGGGTGACAAGGGAGTGGTTGTATTGGTATGATGCCAATGGAAAACGTTATCTGACTCCTGAAGAACAGGTGAAAGAATCAGCGCAGCGCGCCCAACAGGAATCGCAGCGCGCCCAACAGGAATCGCAGCGCGCCCAACAGGAATCGCAGCGCGCCCAACAGGAATCGCAGCGCGCCGATCGATTAGCTCAGCGATTGCGAGAGTTGGGGATAGATCCTGATAATCTGAGTTGATGGCAATCAAGAGCACCAGACTGACGGACTCTGGACGCTTAGAAACCGGGTTTTTCAACCGAGGTCGATCGTCCTCAACGAAAGCTTTTCTGGAAAAAACCCGGTTGCTGCATCCAGGAATATGTGAATATTTATCGCAAAAATCAGGAAAGATGCAGCTAGATTTGAAAAAAACAGAGAGTTTGACGGAAAACATTGAGATGCAGCTCGAAAAAATGACAATCAGCAGAGGTTATTAAACAATGGTCGTGGATCTGCGTTCTTACGATGTCATCGGCTTTGGTGATGAAGTTCCAGGAGTTCTAGCTGTTATCTCGGCGGCCAGAGAATATCGTCGCCGCACAAAGCGTTATCCGCGAGTTCTGCTGATGTCTAAAGGAAGCTTGCAAGAAGGAATTGGCGGGCATTTGGTAAGAGGCGGCCTTGCTTATTTAGATAGAAGTCAGATTAGTGAAGAACTTCAAAAATCTTTAAATTTAGATATCTTTGGTTCACCGGCGGCAATCTATAAAGAGTTCCTGCAAAAATCCGGTGTCACCGCAATTGCACTTGACCCCCGCAAAGCCAGTGCAGCGCTGAAAGAAATGCTGTTACAAGCTGGAGTCGATATCCTCAGCAAAGTAGAAATTCAATCAGTCAACAAAGAAGGTCAGAAAATTGCCAGTATAACCACATCTAAAGGCATAGTTTATGCCGGCAAGCAATTTATTGATGCCACTGTCAATGCCGAATTAGCTCAAGCCGCCGGCGTGAGAAAGCTGAAGGGATTTGAAACATTTGGTCTGCCTAATTCAGAACTTCCAGTCACCCTCGTTTTTGAAACCCAAGGACTCACTGCAAGAGCACTGAAAGAACTCGATTACATTTATCTCAAACGCTTCACAAACCTCGCCGATTCCGAGAGTCAATATTTTTTGCTGTACGCAGCAGGCAAGGATGCCAAACTAGCAGAAGAACTTCGGCGGGAAATGATCGACACTAGAGGCAATCTCAAAACTCTGTGGGCGGGTAACGATTACATAGATGTTCGCTCGCCGGCTCTGTCTGTAGCTTACCACTCCTTTAGAGGAATAAAACTATCTTTTCCTGAAACCGGCGTAATTTTAGATGAGGGAAATATAGCAATACTTCCAAATCAAAGACTTTCGTGGAATGCGATTTTATTTGCAGTCAGCGCCAGCGAAGCAGAAGCCTTAGCGAGAAGCGGAAGCAAACCCACGGCTAATATGCAAAAGGAGATGTTATTTCTTACAACTTGGCTGAGGAGTTTGGGGGCTACTTCTGTTACTTATGCCTCAGAACTTTATATCCGACACGCCGGCAATGTGACGGGAGTTGTAGAACCTTTAACTGGCGCACAAATGCTGTTAGGTGGCGTACCAGTTAATGAGGCACTGGCAACATTTAGCTATCATTTTGATGTCCGCGGAGGCATCCCGGGTATTGGCGAGAAAGCAAACAGTTTAGGATGGTTTAAAAGTCTGAGTTTTAAACAGCCTATCTTTAATATTGGCATCCGCCACGCATTAATTAAAAACGTTCCTAACCTGGCAGTAGTCAGTCCGTGTTCTGGATTTGAAGGGTTGGCCTGTTCTGTCGGCAGAATAGTTGAATTCAACGCCGCAGTTGGTCAAGGTGTGGGTATCGCTGCGATTAATGCGCTTCTAAATAACAAAAATCTAGCCGATGTATCTAACCGAGAAGTGAGACAAGTTCTCGCTGAAACAGGTCAGCTACCTAAAATTTTTGGAATTCCAAATAATAGTGATGGAATGCTATTGGCGCAATTTGAGAATCTTGTCAGTTCGGATGCTATTGCGTGATATCAATTCCGGTTGCACTCCTCCGGAATTGTTGACTGTTGAATGTTGACTGTTGGCTGTTGACTGTTGACTGTTGGCTGTTGACTAAAATTATGCTTTCCTGACAACTAGCTGTTTGAAATTTGAACAAATACCGATGCAACCGGAAAGGATATAATAGCAATTTCAATAAACAATGCAGTAGTAGGTTGGGCAGGGGGAATGAAACTCAAGCCAAAAGTTTTTACCAAAAAATGAGTGAAATTGCTATTAGTATTATGCCACATCGAATGACAACCATTAAGTTGGTTTGTAGTGAGGAATTTAATCCTCATAAAATTCTGAGCACTTCCGCCGTCACTACAAACCTATAACGGTGATTTTACCGGAAATTGTACAATACCTCGATCGCCTGCACCGAATTATTGTGCTGCGCGGCACTAACCGGTTAAACAACTTTTCAACTTGAGACTTCACTTGATGTTTCCAGCTTGGTTTCCCGCACAAACAAGAAAAGCGGGAAAGCACATGAAAACGAAACCAGCACACCCAGAAGTATGTACAGCCCTACAAAACTTATATCCAATCGTTTTGACTCAGCGTAAATCCAAGTGCTTCCTGCTAGAGTTGCGATAAACAAATCTAAACTTACCGATTTTGCAGCAAGATTAGCCGAACTCTCGTTTACAAAGTCGAGCAAGCCAGCATGGCTAAAAAACTGTAAGTTATAGTACCAAGGCAGCACAAGCCCCAGAATTGCTAGGATGAGATAAATGATTCGCTTAACGCTCATAATTTTACCCTACCAGTTCTTTGCTCAACTGTATTACCCTACTCGCTAACAACCAATCCTTACTTTTTCTGCGGGCACTTCGGATGAATCCCCCCCTGCAAACAAATGTAAGCAATTTGACTTTTATCTAAATTTTTAGCCTCCGCAAAATCAACTCCTTGGAACCGACCGGATTTACTACCAGTCGGACTTTGAATAAATTGATCCGGAGCTGTTTTCCCCAGAAACACAGCGCCTTTAAAATTCGCTCCCGCTAAATTCGCGCCCCTGAAATCAACAGAACTCACCTCCGCATTCCGAAAATTCGCATCTTGCAACCGAGCATCTTTTAAATTCACGTTGGCGAGTTTAGTCGAACTCAAATCGGCATTTTGTAAGTTCGCGCCGCTCAAATCAGCACCGGACAAATCAGCACCTTGCCATTCCGATTTAGACAAATTTGTCAAGGACAACTGAGCGCCTTGAGCCTTCACTTTGCCCAAACGCGCACCTGACAAATCTGCTCCCGACAAATTCGCGCTTCCTATATCTGCCCCGGTAAAACTTGCATTTTTTAACAGTGCTTGCTGCAAATTTGCTCCAATTAAAATAGCACTGCTAAAGTTAGCTGAATTCAAATTGCCGCTTGACAAATTAGCTTTGTTCAGGACAGCGCGCACAAAAGTAGTCCGGTTCATTACAGCACTGTTCAAAGACGCCCCGGTCAAATTTACTCCTTCCAAATTAGCGCCGCTCAAGTCAGAAATCCAATCGTCAAAGGTAGCCGGACGCCTGTCTTCGCCGGTGCCGTAAAAGCGAGCTCCCTGCAAGCTGGCATTGGTTAAATTGGCATTTCTCAGCTTAATTCCCGACAAGTCAACTTTGTTTAATACTAAAGTAAACTGAGACGGGCCGGCAGGGCTTTGAGCTAAATCCGTGCGGCTGAGATCCGCGCCGTTGAGCTGGCTGCTATACACTGTGAGAATTTTGCCGATCGCCCTTTGTACTGTTCGCTGGCGGGCGGCCGCTAAGTCGCGTTCCGGCGCTTTGCCGCCGAAGCGCAGGGAATCGAGGTCGTTGCTGAGGGCTTGATTCAACCGCTGCAACTCAGGCAAAGCTTTCGGCCCGCTACTGACTAAAGCTTGCTGGATCGCGTCCAGCATGGCGCGGTTGTCTTCTTGAGCGAGCAAATCCGCTAGCAGCGGTACGGCGCGGGAGTCTTCCACCGCCCCCAAAGCCAAAATTGCCGATCGCCTGCCCGCTGCCCCGCTAGCTGATGTGGGAGACAATTTGCTGACTAAAGCCACAAATAATTCGTCGTTCCGCTGCCGCGAATCCCGCATATTTGCTTGACTTTGAGTGTAGATGAGAGTGCCGACAAACAAAGTTAAAATCAATCCCGCGCTACCGATGGTAACTATCACTAAAGTTGTGCCCGGGTGTTGGCGCATCCAATTCCACAAACTGCGATTTACTTTCAGCCCGCTTTGTGGAGTCACAACCAAAGCCGCAATCTGCGCGTCTTCCTCAGTCCAATCTGGACTCTTGACAGGATTGTCAGACAGTTGATTCGATCGAGCGTTGACGACCAAAGTATTCGCGAGGCGATCGTGTCCCGCTTGCCGTTTGTAGCGCCACGCAACCGCGCCGTCTGCGAGCACTGCCAAGCCGCACAGCCCCCCTAAAATCACCAAATCCGGAAACGCACCCGTCAAGCGCCAAATGCCGTAAGCGACGCCCAGAGGCACTCCCCAGCGCCCCAAACTTTCGCGAATTAGCACTTGCCCAAAACCCGGAGGAGTACCAGACGCTGTGACAACTTTGACGCCGAACCAGCGTTTGGGGAGAGTTTGACCGGTTCTCGCCAGCAAAAACAGTTGCCACCCCGCTAACACTGCCGGTGCCAGCAGCGCCCCTGACCAGAATAGATTAGTTAGGGGTGCGACTCTGGGGCTGCGATCGCGCACGGGTATGCCCAAAGTACGGGCGACGGTTTCGGATGCTGCTGCTACTGAGGAATTGAGCGGCACTGTTTGAGATTCGCTGTTAACCAATGCCCCGATACTGAAGGGAACGAGGGCGCTGGCGGCAATTAACGAAATTTCCACGGCCCAAGCGCCGCACCTGCGAACCAGCAGTGGCATTTGCTTGGATTGTGTTTGCCAAGACGGATCGGGTTGATTGATGCCGCTGGGCGCGGTGGGGTTAGCCATATTTAGAAATTCCTATTATTTGTCGTTAGTATTTGAGGACTGGGGGGAAATTGCCAATTTATATGCTATGTAGATTAGCACTCCGAGAACGGCAAGAGTCATCAGCGCGGAAATTAGCTGTACGACGCTATTGAAGACTGTCAGGACAATTATCGCTCCGACGGCAAAGGCAGCCACCTGCCCGGGTTTGGGGAGTCTTTGAAACTTGTCGAGTAATTGATTGTATAAGGTTCCGAGAGCTTGATAGCTGTCGGAATTTTGTGTAATGAGTGGCGATCGTTCTAGTTTAGCTTTTAGTTCTCCGAACGCTTGCTGCCAATTGAAGTTATGTTGAGGATTCATAAAAAAATTCGGAAGTTTGTTTAGATTAATGTGTTCGGAACTGCCATTATCCCCTACCGTCAAAGAACTAGAACCAAATGCCATTGTGTGAGGAAACATGAAGATCCATTATCCGGGCGATCGCGGCAAACTGTGGTTTAGCTCGATCGTGACCCTAGCCTTGGCAATGATTTTAGCGGATGCCGGTGCCCTTCGGAGCCAACCGCTACAAATTGCCCCGGGATTTCCCGAACCGCTGGGAGTTTCTGGAGTTTCCGGCGGCCCGAACAATAGCGGCGACTGCGGTTTTGTCTCCCAAGCACCGAACCACGTCATCGAAGTAACGCAGGATTTGCCTTACTGGCGGATTGCAGTACAAACCGCTGGAGCTCCAAGTTTGATGATTCAGGGGCCGAGGGGGCGTTTCTGCGTGCTGCCGGCGAATGCTGCTGCGGGGAATGTAGAATTTTCCGGTTATGGGGACAAGGGGACTTATATTATTTTTGTGGGCGATCGAGCTCAAGGTCAACACCCTTACTCTCTCTCGATTTCCCAAAAGCGAAATTAAAAATACAGCGGGATTAGGACGCTTGCTGTGAGAAAATGGCTTTTTTGCGATCGTAAATAAGCCGGAGTTGTGACAGCAAGTGCGGGCAATAGGGATTTCATATCAATTTTGTATTTGGTTTTTCACCCACTTCCGAAACAATCTGAGAGTTTGACTCGTGCCCGCTGTTTGGCTTTGTTCGCAATATTGAGAAATAGCTTCAATAATTGGCAGGTTGGGAAAAATCGGACTAATTTCAGATTCAACATATTTCCCATCTTGAAGCACATTAATCAGAAGCTTGTTATTTTCATAGCGCCATATTTCAGGTACTCCCAAAGCTTCATAAGCGTCCAGTTGAGTTTTGGAAGTTAGATCGACTTCAATTGCTAAGTCAGGCGGCGGATCGACAGTTAAGTCGATCCGCTTTTTACCAATCATTAGAGCGTGATTCTGAATGTAAAAGCAGTTGTCAGGTTCAATTCCTTGTAACATATTTTTTCGTTTAAAAGTCGTCGAACCAAAACATTCTCGATCAATTTCAAGTTCTTCAAGTAATATTTTCACCATATCGCCAATGATTTCCTTATTGAATTCGTGTTCTGGTAGCGGCATCCTAATCTCCAAAGTTCCTTGACTGTAAGCTATTCTAGAGGCACGGTGTTCTCCCAACTCTTCTAAAATTGCCTCAAATTCCTGCCAGTTGACATCATGGAACAGCACTCTATGTCCTGGGGGTACACTGATTTGCCTTAATTGCAGCGTTACCATTTGAACCTCCGATTTATTTAAGTTTATTATAACTGATACCATCTTTTAAGTTGATGGTGTACAGCACCCCCTCAACTTAATTTACTGGTAAATATCGCCAAAAATCGAGCTGTCTAATCTGAGTTTTTTTGCTGCTTGTACAGTTCCTTAAACTTGCGCTGCTGCTCGTTGTGGTCTACGATCGGAGACGGATAAGGAAGAAGTCGGCGTTCTAAAGGCGAAATATTTCCTGTTAGCAAAAGTTTAGTATCAACCCGGCGCAATTCTGGAACCCAGTGCCGAATATATTCCCCTTCTGGGTCGAATTTTTGAGCTTGACTGGCGGGATTGAATATTCGCAAAGGTTTCGGGTCCATGCCGCTCGATGCGCTCCACTGCCAGCCGCCGTTGTTAGCAGAAAGGTCGCCATCTATCAATTTTTGCATGAAGTATTTTTCGCCCCACTGCCAGTTAATAATTAAGTCTTTGGTGAGGAAACTGGCGACTATCATGCGGCAGCGATTGTGCATCCAACCTGTCTGGTTTAACTGCCGCATTGCTGCATCGATAATGGGATAGCCAGTTTTGCCCCGACACCAAGCTTGAAAGAGCTTTTCATCGTTTTCCCAAGGAAAGTCTTTGAATGCTTGACGGTATGGGCCGTCTGCTAATTCTGGGAAGTTATACATAGCGTGTTGGTAAAATTCCCGCCACGCTATTTCCTGTTGCCAAGTGCGGATGCTTGTGCACGCTTCTTCGCTGCGGCAAGTTTCCATTACTATCTGGGTAGCTTGCCAAACAGTGCGGATGCCAATTGCACCAAATTTGAGGGCGGCGCTGAGTTGAGATGTGCCGTTAGTTGCGGGGAAATTGCGCTGTTCTTGATATTCGTAAATTGCCCGATCGCAAAATTCTTCTAATTTTTGTTGCGCTGCATCTTCTCCGGGTTCTATTACTAATGGGTTTTCCCAAATAAATCCCAAACTAGAGGCAGTTGGCAGTGTTTCAATTGCACCTGCTTGGTTGGCGACTTCTTGTTCTTCTGCGGTTAATCCGGTCATTAATTCCAGATAAGTTATCGGCAGTGTCTCTACTGGTTGGGCTTTGGGTTTACTGTTCCATTTTTTCCAAAAGGGTGTATAAACTGTGTAGGGAGTCCCTGTACCGCTGCGAATTTCATCGGGGGCGTGCAGGACTTGATCCCAGAAATTTTGAACTTTAATTCCTGCTTGTTGGAGGGCGTTTGATACGGACAGATCGCGCTGTTTTGCGTATGGTTCTACATCCCAGTTCCAAAATACTGCTTTGGCATTTATAGCTGTTGCTAATTTCGGTATTCCGAGACTCGGGTCATCTTCAATTATCAGCAATTGGCTGCCTGCTTCCCTGTAACGCGAGGAGAGTTTTTGCAAGCAGCCGATCATGTAGGTGACTCTGGCTGGCGCTACGTCATCGCGATTTAGGATATTGCGGTCGAGACAAAAAATCCCGACTACTTTCGGGCTTTGCTGGCGCGCTGCTGCCAGTCCGATGTTGTCAGAAATACGCAAGTCGCGGCGGTGCCAAAATAAAATTAGATCGGACATTCGATTTTAGATTTTAGATTTTAGATTTTAGATTTTACAGTCCTGGACACACGCGGGGTCAAAAACCCGGTTTCTAAGTTAAGATTTATCGGTTTGATGCACGATTATAAGAAACCGGGTTTTTTTCGTCAGTCCTATTTAAGTCAAAAATGGACGCGCCAAGAAAAAGCTAGAAATTGATTTCGCGTCAATTGGTTCGCCAGCTAAGATAGCTTTTTCTAATTCTTCCGGGGTGAATAAAACTGTCTCCATGTCTTCATCCTCGTCTTGTGCCGGCGGCTTTCCCAGTTTTTCCAAATCTTGGGCTAAAAAAGCATAAATGATTTCGTCGGAATAACCGGGGGCGAGAAAAAATTGCCCTAATTTCTGCCATTTTCCGGCGCGATATCCGGTTTCTTCTTCGATTTCGCGTTTGATAGTTTCGGCGGGATTTTCATTGATTTCTACCGTACCAGCGGGAAATTCTAAAATTCGCCCTTTTGTGGCAAAGCGATATTGGCGTACCAAGACGAGTTTACCTTCGGGTGTGACGGGAACTGCAAGTGCTCCGCCCGGGTGGCGAATACATTCCCACTCGCCTTCGGAACCGTTGGGAAGACGGAGGGTGGCTACGTCAAAGTTAAATTTGCGCCCTTGGTAAAATAGGCGCTGTTTGAGGAGTTGGGGTAGTTCTTGACCGATCGACATAAGCGACAAGCGAATAATGTTTGATTGCACCGATTTAAGACATCATAGGCGATCTCATAGGATTTTAGATTTTAGATTTTAGATTTTAGATGGGGAATGACTGATAACTATCACAGTGTGGAGCTTACCTACGGTTGCATTTTTTTTTGACTGGTACGATCCGTGAATTTTGCTCAATTTTTACAAGGGCAATTTTTGCACTCCTGAACAGTCTGCGGTTTCCAGGAGTTGGGCGATCGCACTTTTCGTCACCGGATGCACCCAATCCGGGGCAATTTCTGCTAAAGGTACTAATACAAAAGCTCTTTCGGTCATCCGGGGATGAGGTAGAGTCAGTGTCGGAGTTTCTAGGATTAAATTGTCGTACAGCAGCAAATCTAAGTCTAGAGTTCTCGGCCCCCATTTTTCTCGGCGAATGCGATTAAATTTTATCTCGATTTCTAATAATTTTGCTAGCAATTGTTCGGGTTCTAGTGCAACTTCTAGGATGGCGCAGGCGTTGATGTAATCGGGTTGGGGCGGCCCGACGGCGGCGGTTTGATACCAGCTAGAATGAGATTTTACTGCTATTCCTGGGGTGTTGTTGAGGGTTGCGATCGCGCTAGAGAGTGTGGCTAGGGAGTCGCCTAAGTTGCTACCGAGGGCGATCGCGCATTTTGTTAATTTCATAAAGAAGAAGGTTCGGCAACGGATTTTTATACAGGATTTAACGGATTGACTTTAGGGGGAAAACCCGACTCTACAAAATAGAGTCAGTCTTGGACGAAGGCGCAGTCAGAAACCGGGTTTTTTACGTAAATATTTCGCAGGCAGCCCGCAGATTAAGTAAAAAACCCGGTTTCTTTAGTCTTAATGCGTCGTCAGTCCTGAGTTTTTTAATCAAAGCTTAATTGGCGGTTAATTTTTCTTTATTATCATTGACAAGTGTCAGCATTTAGTTGAAAAAATAATGAGTTTCCACCGACGCTTATTTTCAGCCTGGATTTTGGCAACGGTCTTTTTCGCGGCAAGTATATCAGTATCTTTAGCAGAAACTAAGGAAAGCAATCTTACCCTAGATTCGGACGGCAGTCAATCTTTTGCGAGTTTGGTGCAGCAGGCGGAAGATTTAGCGAAAGAGTCGATCGCCCGCGAGTTTCAAGAAAATCCGGCATTGACAGAAGTTACAGTCATCATTACAGCCGATCGCAGCCGGCAAAGAGTTCCGGTTTTGCGATCGAGAGTATCCCGCCGCGACTGGCAGAAAGATGCGAGAATCGAACAGTGGACTAGATATTTTGCCGGTGCTCAATTGCTGCTGGGATTCAGAGACGGCAATACTTCTGCCGCAAATTATGGGTCTTCGCAAGCGATCGGTGTACCTGCAGCCAGTCGATCGACATCCCGAGAAAACGATCCGGGTTTTCGAGATGATTGAAATCGGGCATCGGGCATCGGGCATTGGTAACAAATAACAAATAACAAATAACCAACAGCACGACACGGAAATCACGGATACACGGATAGATATGTTTTCCTAAATCTCTCTCTATTCCCAATTACCAGTTGCCAATTACAATATTTAACTTTTTATTAACCTAAATATCTCCCTATTTTAATTAACCTTCAGGTTAACTCCTCTTAATTGAACAGTGATAGAGTTTCATACGGAATCATCAGATTAGGGAAGTTGGTTTGAAAAGGAATTTATGTCTAAAATAACTCGCCGACAACTGTTAATTTTCTTCGGCAGCAGTGCAGCTACCACTGTGCTTGCCCCTCAACTAACTCAAACACTCTTCGGCATCAATTCCACCTCGGCGGAATCTGTTATAGGGCCGCTATCTTTCACTCCGTTAAGACTTCCCCACCCGCTGCCGATTTATCGAGAACTGCCCAGCTTTATGCCGACGGGCTTAAACGGACAGGGAACCGTGATGGCTGCCTCCCAGGATACTAAATTAACGAGTTACAGCGTTGTTGACGATGTGGTTGTGCCGCCGGAATACGAACGCTACGTGATTCTCCGCTGGGGCGATGGAGTTTTTCCCAATCCAACCGACTATTTCGGCTACAACTGCGACTACACCGCCTTCCTACCCCTTCGCGGCAGTAATGACGACGGCTATCTCTGGGTTAACCACGAGTACGTATCCTTCCCGATGTCGAAAGTGGCACCGGAAGCGCCTGCAGATGTGGCATCATTTCCAGCAACGGATCGCGCCGTACTCGGTAAAGACTTATCCGTAAAAAATCAGGCTACCCTCGGCGAATTCCTGTACAACCTCGGCGGTTCGGTCGTCCGCATTACCAAACAAGCCAACGGTAGATTTGGGGCGATCGCCCGCGACCCCCTCAACCGACGCATTCACGGACTTTCCGGCCTCGGAATCAACAGCCAGCGTGCCGACAAATACAAAGATATCACCTCCTGGGGAACCAGACAAGGCGATAACGAGTACCTCACTGGCACGGGCCCAGCAGCTACCCAAGTCTTCGCGCAAGTCAACAGCGACGGACTCGGAAACCGCATCATCGGTACAGCCTACAACTGTTCCGGCGGCACAACCCCTTGGGGCACAATCCTCTCTGCCGAAGAAAATTTCCAAGGTAGCGAACTATTCTTCGTGGGAGTTCAGGAAAACGTCAAACCCAACGGCGGCCAAACCGGCTACCCCAAGGGCACTACGGGCGAGGAATTCGGCTTAGTCGGCGAAAAATACGGCTGGATGGTAGAAGTCGATCCTCAAGATCCGAGTTTCCGCCCCCGCAAACACACGGCTTTAGGCCGTTTCCGCCATGAAAACGTCGCGATTCGCGCCGCAGCAGGCCGCAGATTAGTAGTGTACATGGGGGACGATCGGCGCGGCGGTCACACCTGGAAATTTGTCAGCAGCGGTACTGTCACCAATCCCGCAGATAAAAACAACAGCCGCTTGTTTGAAGACGGCACTTTGTACGTTGCCCAATACAACCGCAACGGTACTGGAAGATGGCTGCCGCTAACTATAAATACCCCGACGAATCCGGTGCGTCCTTCTAAAGTTGGCGAAGCGGAATTAGCAAGTTTTGGCAAAGCTCAAAGAGATGCAAATACTCGCTTGCCCAAACGCGCCGGAATTGCCGGTCAAACCGAAGACGGCGGTTCTTTTGTGATGGATACAACCAACGAAGCAACAGCACTTCCTGGGTACGCAAATAAAACTCTTGCTAATTTTTATAGCAGCCAAGGTGCGGTTTTAGTTGATGCTTTTTTAGCTGCTAATTTGATTGGTGGCACTCCGACGGCGCGACCGGAAGATTTGGAAATAAATCCTACTACTCAGGAAGTTTTTATTGCTTATACTGACGGCGCACCGGGAAGCGACGGTTATCCAGATTCTCGCATTTTTAATGTTGCTAAATACACTGCCGGACTCAATAGCACCCAGCAGTCGGGAGGACTTTACAAAATAATTGAAGACAGTCCCGACGGTGCGGGTTTGACGTTCCGCTGGCAGCGTTTGGCCCAAGGTGGAGAAGCGGGTTCGGTAGCTGGGTCAGGATTTGCTAGTGCAGACAATTTGGATTTTGACGCTCAAGGTAACATTTGGGCCGTCACTGATATGTCTACTAGCACGCATAACGGTTTTGATGTCGGTGCGGCTGGAAAGCCAACGGCGATCGACCATAAAAAGACGGGCAATGTGTCAGATTTTACTGGAGTTTTCGGCAACAATTGGCTGTTTTATATTCCGACTTCCGGCCCGAATGCAGGAACAGTAATTCCGTTTGCTTACGGCCCGAATCGGTGCGAAATGACGGGGCCGACTTTTGTGGGGGATACGCTGTTGCTTTCGGTGCAGCATCCGGGGGAAGATTGCCCGATCGATGACGGTACTGTACTGAGTCGGCAAATTGAAATGTTGGATTTGAACGGTGCTGTTTTTAATCAGACTCGCACTGTTTCTCGCGGCAGTTTGTGGCCTAGCAATATTGAGAATGACAGGCGCCGTTCGCCGATGCCGTCGGTGATTGGAATTCGCCGCGTGCGATCGACCGGAACGGGTCAGTTTGTTTAAATAGGAGTTACGCGTGAAGCTATAGAAACCGGGTTTTTTGCCCAGATATGTCGTCGCAGCCGACAGATTCGATAAAAACCCGGTTTCTTTTGTCGAGTGCGTAAATCCTGCTTGAGTAAGCGCATTTCAAAAAACTGAATACCCAGAGCCCAGACTTCTTCATTAAAGTCTGGGCTCTGAAATATACGAAACTAAGAAAATTGTACTTGGCGGTATAAATTGTCGATCGCAATTTCTAGATTCACCGATTCAAGTTGCAAGGAATCGCCCAAACCGTACTCGGAGAGAACCCATTGCCCTTGTCTATCGCGCCGAAACATCTCTACTCCTGGCTGTTCAGCTTGCACCAAGACATACTCTCGCAGTGTTGAAAATTGGCGGTATTGCGCAAATTTAATGCCGCGATCTGCTGCTTCAGTGGAAGGCGATAAAACTTCGATAATCAAGGAAGGGAATTGCACTAATTGCGGATCGTTATCATGCTCATCACAAGTTACTACAACATCAGGATAAAAATACTTTTTTCCTGGTTGCACTTGAATTTTTACATCTATAATGTAAATTTCGTAGGGGAGATTAAGGCTATCATCTAATAGCTTGAAAAAGTTTATGGTAATTCGATTGTGATTGCGGGTTTGACCGCTTATCGCGACTACTTCGCCATCCCAATACTCGTAGCGTTCCTCTTGGGTGGGTTCCCAAGCCAGGTATTCTTCTGCACTCATCGATGGGCGATCGGGTAAGGCAACCATAATGCGATCGGGAATCAAGTATGTTTCTAGAATAGCTCGAATCTACCTGTGTAGCCTATAATAAAGTGTAAAAATACCTTGTACTTGCAATAATCAGAAAGGTAGGACGATCGCCCTATTTTGCTGTAGGGATTTTTACGTACTTTTTTATGTACTTATTATCTGCGGATACAACAGTAATTTTTCCGCCAGAAAACGCACTTATTTCATTGGCTAGCCATTCTATTTCTGGAGGGGTTAGCTGATAAATTCCTAGGGTTTTATAATATTTTTCTTGCCCTGAAATTGCCATCGAATGCCGGATATACATACTCCATTCGCTAAAATTTTTATTCATAATTGGAGCCACCTGACATTTATACCAAGGCCCCAGGTGAGTCACTGAAATCTGATTTCGAGCGATATTTATTTTAGTCGATCTTAAATATAATGTGTTCGCGATCCGTAAGATAGCAAAACCTATGCCTCCCACGGTGAGTGTAATGAACGAGAATAACATCACAAATGAATTAATGTATTGAAGCCCGCCGTGAATCACGAGTATTATCGATATAAAAGGCAATAAAACTAACAATGTGAATACCAACCTCACGCAGGCGTTCAAAAAAGTTAACCTTTGTGGCGGAATCAGAATCTCTAGATTCTCCCCATCTTCCTTCAGTTCAATCCTACTCCCAAACGGTTTTTGTCTAATCGCCGAGATATCTGTTTGCTGGCGGGGATTTTTTAATGCTTTCAGCGCCTCCCCAGCAGATGCGAGACGGCGATTCAAACTCGGTTGTGTCATCCACTTCAGCAAATCGATCAAATCTGGATTGAGATTAACTATTGACTCAAATTGAATTTGCAAATTACCTTGGGATAACTCGGCAGGATGCCTACCTGTTGCTAAATAAATTAATGTCGCACCCAAGCTGTAAATATCGGAAGCGGGACCATTCCTGCCGCCAAATTGTTCGGGTGGCATATATCCGTAAGTGCCAACAACAGTAATCGTGCTACATTTTCTGGCCGCTAGTGTCTGTACGGAACCAAAATCAACTAAATAAACATCACCCACACTATTGCCAGATCTATTTGCCAGTAAAATATTACTCGGCTTGATATCTCGGTGAATAACTTGCGGCTGTTGGCTGTGAAGGTAACGCAAAATTTCCAGTAATGCTTTAGCCAGTTGCTTGATTTCTGCTTCGCTAAAAGTTCGCCCGCTTTTTAACCATTCCTCTAACGATTTGGCTGGGATATAGCTTTGTACCAAGGCAAATCCTTTACCAGTTGGTGTATCCACATCAAAGTAATCCAGGTAACGGGGAATTGCCGGATGAGAAAGGAGTTGTAAAGTTTGCGCTTCTCGTTCAAATAGCTTCAAGCTATCCCAGTGAAAATCTTCCCCAAAAATCAGTAACTTGATCACCACTAACTCTTGGGTGTACAAGTCGCGCGCCAGCAACGTGTCCCTTCCCGCATTTTTACTTAGCTGTTTCTGAATGACATAACGTTCTTTTAAAATTTTACTTGCCATTTTTTCCAATCCTCTTGAGAATAGTGGTTGTTAATTTCATCTGCCATTTATACTTTATTCACTAATAGGCAAATCTAACCATTCGCTGAGTTCCCCTGCTATCCAATCAATCTCGCCATCGGTGAGATGGCTGGTAATAAGTTTGTATTCCTGTGTTCCCGCCCAAATCTGAATGTCGCGATGAGGATGAGGGCGCGATTCTGTAGGTTCATTCACTATGAATCGTAATTTACAGATAGCCATCCTTGGACTTGGGGTCCGAAGATTATAACGTACAAATCCCAACCAATTGGAAGTCAAAGAAATTTGTTGGCGATCGATCCGCACTCTACTAGATATGGGAGCGGGAATTATTTCTTTAACGCATATTAAACATACAATTCCGCAAAAAAAACCGAAAATTACCGCTAATAATCGAGAAAACCAATCGTCAATAATAAACGCCCCTCGAATAAACACTACACCTGCGTTAAGCGCAAAAAGCAATATATATGACGAGAATGATATATCGTAAATAACTGACAATAGAGAACGAGAAGGAGAAGTTATAATTTCCAAACTCTTCCGGCTTTTCGTAATTTTAACCCTACTCCTAGCAGGTTTTGGCACAACCAAGGGTATCGCCTCTCTCGGTTTCTCCAGCGCTTTTAATGCCCGATCGGCAGAGGTTAAACGGCTGTTTAAATCTGGTTCAGTCATCCACTGCAGCCAGTCCACAAAATCCGAACTAAGAGCGATTTTTGGCTCAAAATTAATACGCAAATCCTCCTGCGGCAATTCGGCTGGATGGACTCCCGTTACTAAGTAAATTAACGTCGCACCCAAGCCATAAAGATCCGAAGCCGGAACCGCGCGCCCGCCAAATTGTTCGGGCGGCATATATCCGTAAGTTCCCACTACAGTAACGGTGCTACCTTCTCTCGCTGCTAAGGTTTGAACTGAACCAAAATCTACTAAGTAAACTTCACCCAACCAACCACCTTTATTAAGGGCGGAGTGTTTTTGTTTGAGGGGCGATCGATCTGCTAGCAGAATATTACTCGGTTTAATATCTCGATGAATTACTAGCGGGTTTTGGTGTTGCAAATATATCAAAATTTCCAGCAACTTATTAGCGATTAGCTTGATTTCTTTTTCGTTAAAAATCCGTCCCGATTCAACCCATTCTGCCAAAGATTTCGCTTCAATATAGCTTTGTACCAGTGCCAGCCCTTTAGTCTTTGGTGTCTGGAATTCAAAATAATCTAAGTAACGAGGCATTGCCGGATGGGAAAGTGACTGTAAGGTTGTGGCTTCTCGTTCAAATAGTTTTAAATCGTCCCATTGGAAATCTGCACTAAAAGTGAGAATTTTGATGACGACTAACTCCTGAGATTGTAAGTCGCGCGCCAGCAAAGTTTGTCGTCCCGCATTTTTCCCCAGGCATTGCTGAATGGCATAACGTTCTTTTAACACTCGCTCTACCATATTTTTTACTATAAATATTGACAGTTCTTACTATACCTCTGCCTTAACAAAAGCTGCTAGGAAAAAGCTCGATTTGTAACAAACATTAATTATGACTATTATGATATGACTATTATGAATTCAAGCAATGGCACAAGCGTTGCTAAAGTACGCGAAGCTGTTGAGAAAGTGCTGGCACAAGAGTCTTACAAAAAAAAGCCGATCGAGATGGAAGGGGCGATCGCGCGATCGCACGGGATTAAGCGCGCTGCTGATATTCGATCATTATGATGCGATCGACATAGCTTGTCGAAGAATAAACTTTAACAGTCCTGGACGCACGGGGGGCCTTTCAACGCGGTTTCTGCGTCAGTATCTCAAGGGATATATCCACGATTTTGAGGGGAACCGGGTTTTTTGCGTCCAGGACTATTTAAATTCGATCAATGTTTGTTGAACCCAGGCTGTACTCGATACGCCGGGGACACGGCCAGCCTGTAGTTGCGGGCGATACCTAGCCGAAAGTTCGGGTCGTTCCCCCGTCTGGAGATCGGCTGCAAGCTAGTCTTTTTATTAGCTGAAAACTCTACTGCTGGTTAGGGTGTTGCCGGAGTTAATTGTCGTACAGTGATTTTACAGGCAAGCTGCAAACAGGAGTGAGAACATTCAAGTAATTGCACGGAAGCTTTGAACGTTTGTTGGGAAATTGTTTTTGCCTCAATTGACTTCCAAGGAATTTCCCCTTCAAATACACCCCTGCTTGCAGCCGCGATCGCACTTTCAAAAGGATTAGCTGATGCAGGTAAAACAAAACAAACTTTTTACTACTGAAGCGATCGATCGCTTATCTTCACCGGAACGCCTCGACGAAATGATGCAGGTGGTTAGTCCTCGATCGTGGCTGCCGCTAACTGCAATTGGCTGTTTAGTTGCTGCTGCTGGGGTTTGGAGTGCGATCGGGCGAATTCCGCTGACTGTTTCCGGTCAAGGCGTGTTGCTTCTGCCCCGCCGAGTCGTGCAATTTCAAGCTGCTAGTTCCGGTCAATTGGTAAAGCTAAATATCAAGCCGGGAGATGTTGTTAAACGGGGTCAGGAAATCGGTAGAATTGATAAACTAGACCTCAAGCAGCAGTTGGAGCAAGAAAAAGCCAAATTAGTTGAACTGCAAGGGCAAAAACAAGATACTAATAAGCTGCAAAAACAGCAAATTGCCCTGGAATTAAAAACCCTCGAACAGCAGCAAAAAGACCTTCAAGAAAGCTTGAATAGGGAGTCAGTCGCACCGATATTGCACCAGCAAAGTATGGCGGCATTAGAGCAAAAACGCCAAAGTTTGGAAGAAAGTTTGCGCCGAGAACAAATTGCGCCGGTACTGCGGCAGCAAACTCTGACAGCCTTAGCAGAAAAACGCCAAAGTTTGGAAGAAAGTTTGCGGCGGGAACAAGTTGCGCCGATATTGCGGCAGCAAACTCTGGCCGCGATCGCCAAAAAACGGGACAGTCTTTTGCAGCGAAAGCAGCACATCACTTCTTTGGTGGAAACTTTACAGCAGCGGTTTGAAACTCGCCGCGTTCTTTACGAACAAGAGAGGGCGATTAGCGAAGATGTAATGCTGCAAGCGAGACAGGAATTCGCGGACTCTCAGACGCAACTGGCGGATATTGAAACGCAGTTAAAGGAACTCGACGTTCAGAAAACCAATAGCGATCGCGAATTCCTGCAAAATCTCAATAAAATTGACGACCTCAAAAACAGCAGGCAGCAACTCAAGGTAGAAGCTACGAATACCGAACGAGAGTACCTGCAAAATCTCAACCGTCTTAACGAAATTAAAAACAATCTCCAAGAACTTAAAGTTCAGAAAAGTAACACCGAACGGGAGTACCTGCAAAACCTGAACAAAATTGACGAAATCAAAACTAAGATTAAAGACATGGAAACCCAAGCGGTCAAACTAGCTCAACAAGATTTAGAAAAGTCGATCGCCCAAACGAATCAAATTCAGGAAGTCAAACGCAAGATTGCCCACTTGCAGAATCAGTTGACGACCGACAGCAAAATTACCAGCCAATACGACGGCCGCGTTTTGGAAGTTAGCGCCGTTGCAGGTCAAATGCTGAACATCGGTACAAGGATCGGGACAGTTGAATCTCAAAATGCTCGCGAAAAAATGGTCAGTCTTGTTTATTTTGCTGACAGAGACGGCAAGCAAATTAAACCTGGAATGACTGTACAAGTTACCCCTAGCGTCGTCAAGCGAGAGCGCTACGGCGGCATTGTAGGCAAAATAACGCAAGTTTCTCCTTTTCCGGTTACTAATCAAGATATGTCGGCAATTATCGGCAATGAAAATTTGGCTGACAGCATCTCGAAAAACATAGCTGGTGGCGGTGCTCCCGTGCAAGTTTTTGTGGAATTGCAGGAAGATCCGAACACTATCAGCGGTTACAAATGGTCTTCCTCGAACGGGCCTCCTCTCAAGATTTCCCCCGGTACTACTGCGCTAGTTCGGGTTCAAATCGGGCAGTTAGCGCCGATTTCTTACGTGATTCCTATTTTTCGGTCTTTGACAGGAGTTTACTAACAACAGGACTGACGCATGGGTAGTCAGAAACCGGGTTTTTTACCTAATCTGCTCGCCCTCACGAAGTATTTTCGTAAAAAAACCCGGTTTCTAGGTCTCGGTGCGTCAGTCTTGTTCATTTACTAATTACCCGTTAATAAACAATGAAAATTCCCTGGATTGACAAGTTTTTTACGCCGCGCAAATTAAGGCGAGTTCGCACTCCCACCCTGCTGCAAATGGAAGCAGTAGAATGCGGTGCTGCTGCTTTAGGAATTATTTTGAGTTACTACGAACACCCAGTACCTTTAGCCCAATTGCGGAGCGAGTGCGGCGTTTCTCGCGATGGCAGTAAAGCTTCTAATATCCTTAAAGCAGCCAGAATTTACGGCTTAGATGCTAAAGGGTTTAAAAAAACTGTCGAAGAGTTGAAAACTGTACCGCCACCTTTTATTGTTTTTTGGAATTTCAATCACTTTTTGGTGGTTGAAGGGATGAAGAAAAAGCGCGTTTACCTCAACGACCCCGCATCGGGGCCGAGGACTGTTTCTATAGAAGAATTTAAGTCTGCTTACACTGGCGTTGTTTTGATTTTTGAGCCTGGGCAGGAGTTTAAAAAGGGCGGGAAAAAACCGAGTATTGCCCGTGCTTTAGATTCGCGATTGCAAAGTTCCCGTTGGGCGATCGCATTTTGTTTAATTGCTGGTTTATTACTGACTGTTCCCCGTTTGGCTGGCGCGGCATTTACCCAAATTTTTGTGGATGAAATTATCGTCGAAAACCGTCACGAGTGGCTGCGACCTTTAATACTGGGAATGCTGTTTGCGGCGGCCGTCCAAGGGCTGCTAGCGCGGATGCGGCTTTTCTATTTGCGACGGCTGGCAAACAAGCTTTCGATTTCGATGTCGGGACAGTTTCTCTGGCATACTTTGCGCTTGCCTGTGGGATTTTACGCGCAGCGGTTTGCAGGTGAAATTAGCAGCCGCTGTCAAGTTAATGATAAGGTTGCTGAAATTTTATCGGGGAAACTTGCTGCAACTGCGATCGACGCGGTGATGATGGTTTTCTATGCGATGATTATGGTGATGTACGACTGGGTATTGACGAGTGTAGCTGCTGTTTTTGCAGCCTTAAACTTTTTAGCCCTGCAATCTTTATCCCGCAGCCGCGTCGATGCTAACACCAGATTAGCTCAGGAAACAGGTAAGGTTGGCGGTGCTGCAATCGCAGGCATTCAATCTATTGAAACTGTCAAAGCTAGCGGTTTAGAATTCGATTTATTTTCTAAGTTTGCCGGGTACTATGCGAAAATGAGCAACGCCCAGCAAGAATTGGCTTTGCCCACTCAAATATTGTCAATATTACCAGCATTTTTAACCGCATTAGCAGCAGCTGCTATCTTAGTTGTTGGAGGCTTGCGGGTGATGAACGGCGGTTTGAGTATCGGGATGTTAATTGCCTATCAAAGTCTCACTCAGCAATTCCTCCGACCCGTCAACAATCTCGTCAATTTTGGCAGCACTCTGCAAGAATTAGAAGCCGATTTAAATCGGCTTGATGACGTTCTGCAAAACCCGATAGATCCAGAAGCAGACCGCGATTCTTTTAATAGTGGAAACAGCCCCGCCGCCCTTGCACCAGATTCTTTTCATTTGCAGGGCTGGATTGAATTGCGCGGTGTCAGTTTTGGCTACAGCCGTTTGGAAGCGCCGCTAATTGAAAACTTGAACTTAACCGTAAAACCGGGTCAGCGCGTAGCGTTAGTCGGGGGAAGCGGTTCTGGCAAATCTACTATTGCCAAACTTGTGACCGGGCTTTACGAACCAATGAATGGCGAAATTTTATTTGACGGGGTTCCTCGCAATTTGATTCCCCGTTCTATCCTAGCAAATTCGCTGGCAATGGTCGAACAAGAGATATTTCTATTTGCCGGCACTGTTCGGGAAAATCTGACGCTTTGGGACCCGACAGTACCGGAATCAGATTTAGTGCAAGCGTGCATTGATGCGGCAATTCACGAACTTATCTTGAATATGCCGGGAGGATACGATGCTCAACTCAATGAAGGGGGGACAAATATGAGCGGCGGACAGCGGCAGCGCTTGGAAATTGCCAGGGCATTAGTGAGGAATCCAGCGGTGTTGGTGCTGGATGAAGCAACGAGTGCTTTGGATGCTGAAACTGAGTTAATTATCGATCGCAATTTGAGGCGTCGCGGTACTTCTTGTATTGTGGTTGCTCACCGTTTGAGCACGATTCGAGATTGCGATGAAATTATTATGCTTGCAGGGGGGAAAGTTGTTCAGAGAGGCACTCATGAGGAGTTGCAAAACCTTGGAGGATCTTATGCTCGTTTGGTTGGGAATGAAGAATAAATAGCAGAAATACAGTAGCCAGCCCGACAGTCCGCCAGGGAATGAATTCCCTGTCTAATAGCTAAAGTCCTCTGAAGAGGACTGAAATGAATGATGGTTTGATTTGGCTATTCAGTCGGTTTTAACCGACTTTAGCTATGAGACGGGGATTTTAATCACTCCTAGGATCTGTGGATTAGCCCGATCGATTCGATCGAACTTTCTTCTTTGACGCAGGCCTTTAAACCCCTGCCCGACTTGATATTACTAATCGCAAATTACTAGCTATGCTCGATCTAAATCCTGTTAAGAAACTGCACCGAATTAAAGGAAATGAACCGCTGCTGCTGAATGACCCGCATCAGGTATGGATTGTTAAGTCGGGCGCGATCGCAGTTTTTGCAGCAAAGATACAAAGTGAGAAGCCTGCGGGAAACCGCTATTATCTGTTCAGCGTCAGTTCCCGCGAGGCTTTGTTCGGCGCTGCTACCCCCCCCAGCCAGGGCGGGCACGGGGGCACCGCCCCTACAAGGGGGGGAGAAAATTTAAAACCAGGTTGGGGACTTCTGGCGATCGCGATCGCCGAAACGGAACTGGAACCGATCGCGATCGCAGATTGTGCCGCTTTAGTTGCTGCTGGTGACAGCAAAATGCGATCGCTTGTGGAAGGGTGGATAGAGCATTTGGGAGAACGGGCGATTCCCTACGGGATAGATCCGCTTCACGCGCCGGAGGAAAAAGTTGCGCCAGAAACTGTTGTTTTAGCGGCCTCGCAGCAGATATCGCTGCAAAAAGGTCAAATGCTGCGATCACCCCCGGGAACTGTTGTCTGGGTGCAGGTGCGATCGGGCGATGCGAGTGTCGGGGAATTGAAGTTAAATTCCGCTTCCCCAGCGTTTCCCCTGGCTGGGAATATGCTGCTGGTGGCATCCGGGGAAGTTGAGGTGCAAGTTTTCTCAACAGCAGAAGTGGAAAATGCCGACTGGCTGCGCCCGAGTTTAGCTTTGCTGCACGAGTATTTTTGCTGCTGCTTGAACTTGCTGGTTTCCCAGCAAAAAGCCGAGGAATTCCGGCGCTTTCAGGAACGCGAACAGCTAAACCGCCAAGTGACTCAGACAGCTTTGGGAGAGTTAACTGAGGTGCTGCATCCCCGGAAAACCGCGTTGTCTGAGGAAGGAACGCCGCTGTTAATCGCTGCTGGGGCTGTAGGTAAGGCACAAGGGATAACAGTCAATCCCCCGGCGGGTTCCGAAGATTTGGGCCGAGTTAAAGATCCGATGGAGGCGATCGCGCGATCGTCCCAATTTCGCACCCGCCGCGTGTTGCTGGCAGGAGATTGGTGGCGGCAGAACTGCGGCCCGCTGTTGGCTTATACAAAGTGCGATAATCGACCTGTAGCTTTGTTGCCCGGTAAGGGTTCTCGCTATACTTTGTTCGATCCGATCGATCGCAGCCGCCAACGGGTAACTAAAGCAATAGCCCAAGAGTTGTCGTCAGAAACTCTCATGTTTTATCGGCCGCTGCCGTTATTGCTTCACAACGCTGCGGAACTGTTTCGCTTCGGGACGAAGGGCTACGAACAAGACATGATCGCTGCTTTCGGGCTGGGGATATTGGGAACGCTGCTGGGGATGGTGACGCCGCAAGCTACCTCGATTTTGGTCAATGATGCTATTCCCGACAGCGATCGTTTGTTACTGTGGCAGTTAGGGCTGGTATTGTTAGTTGCGGCGATCGGACGGGCTGTATTTAGCATGGCCCAAACCATTCTGACGCTGCGGATCGAAAATGCTGCCAGCGGCACTCTCCAGCCGGCAGTTTGGGATCGAATGCTGAGATTAAAACCGGCATTTTTTCGCAGCTATTCTTCTGGCGACTTGCTGACTCGCTTATTAGCAGTTAATCAAATTCGCGCCCAACTCAGCGGCGCGACGCAGCGGACACTTTTGAGCGCCATATTTTCCCTGCTGAATTTGGGGCTGATGTTTGTTTACAGTCTGCCGCTGGCTTTAGTCGGAATTGGTTTAACTTTGATCGCGGTTATAGTAACAGTCACATCGAGCTTGCTTTTAATCCCAAAAGAGCGGCAGATGGAAACAGGAGAAGGCGACATTAACGGGCTGACAGTAGAACTGATTAACGGAGTATCAAAGCTGCGGGTAGCGGCCGCCGAAGGGCGAGCCTTTGCAGCTTGGGCGAAAAAATACAGCCAGCAAATCAAACTAAGAACGGGAATTAAACGAATTGACGACAGCGTTTCTGTATTTAACGAAGCGCTGCCGTTAGTAAGTTCTATTCTGATGTTTTGGTTTGCAATTGTGTTCATGCAAACCTCTCAAACAGAAGGAGGCGGACTGAATATGGGAACCTTTCTTGCTTTTAATTCCGCCTTCGGAACCTTTCTTTCCGGCGTCACAGATTTGAGCAATACTCTAACTGATATTTTAGGAATTGTACCGCTGTGGGAGCGAGCAAAACCGATCGTCCAGGGCATCCCGGAATCTGACCCGACAAAAGCCGATCCCGGCCGCTTGCAAGGTCAAATTACTGTCGATAGGGCAACTTTCCGCTACCGCGATGACGGCCCCCCAATTTTAGATGATGTCAGCATCAATATTCAACCGGGGGAATTTATCGCGATCGTCGGGCCTTCTGGTAGCGGCAAATCAACATTATTTCGGCTGTTATTGGGATTTGAAATAGCACAAAGCGGCACTGTTTATTACGACAATCAAGATTTAGCAGGACTCGACGTTCAAGCTGTGCGGCGGCAGTTAGGAGTAGTGCTGCAAAACGGCAGAATTAATGCTGGTTCGATGTTTGACAATATTACCTGCGGGGCGATGGTAACGCAGGAGGAAGCTTGGGAAGCAGCGCGAATGGCCGGTTTAGCCGCCGATATCGAACAAATGCCGATGGGAATGCACACGGTTGTCAGCGAGGGCGGCACGAATCTTTCGGGAGGACAGCGGCAGAGATTGTTAATTGCCCGCGCGATGGTTGTCAAACCAAAGGTTATTTTGATGGATGAAGCTACGAGTGCTTTGGACAACCGCACGCAGGCGATCGTTACTGAGAGTTTGGATAAGTTGAATGTGACGCGAGTTGTCATCGCCCACCGCCTGAGTACGATTCGCAATGCCGATCGCATTTATGTAATTGAAGCAGGCCGCTTAGTAGAAGTGGGTTCGTTTGAGGAATTGGTAAAACAGGGAGGATTATTTGCTCGATTGGTGGCGCGGCAAATAGAGTAGAGATTCAAGGTAAAACCATTTTCAAGAACGGGCAAGATGCCCGTTCCACAAAGAGTAAATTTCTTGTGGAACGGGCATCTTGCCCGTTCATAAAATCATTATGAAAAATGGTGCAACATCTCAGTTACATCCGTTACATTAAGAACGGGCAAGATGCCCGTTTCACAAAGAGTAAATTTCTTGTGGAACGGGCATCTTGCCCGTTCATAAAAGCCTTATGAAAAATGGTGCAACATCTCAGTTACATCCGTTACATCCCGTACATTGCTCGTTGCCGAACTGCTTATTTTTTTGTTAGCAAATCGGGCAACCACAACAAAATTAGCAATAGCAAGCAGATGATAACTAAGCCAACGCTAAATATTGTTGTGTTACCCATATCCGGGGCTTGCTGCATCAGGTAAACTGGCTGTATCGCATCCATGTTTTATGTAGTTGGGATTGTTATATCTGTCATTGTACAACGGAAAAGCAATCGCAGAGTATGCGATTGCTTCGGGAATTTTATCCATTATCGAGCGGCTTTTGGCAATTACAATTTGCTCATTGCCGATTGCCGAAAGCGCGCGTCGCTGCTTCTATTAAGTTCATGGACGGGCCCCGAAATTCGGGCCCTGGTGAATTGGTTGTCATCACACGGATACCTGCTGCGCGAGCTCGATCGGCCCCATCAGAACAGCCGCCCGCGATCGCATCTAATTCTAATGCATCCAATTCTTCAGCGGTTGAGTTTTCTGGTTGGGATTCGGACGGTAATTGTTGAAAGGATATATCGTTAGTTTCCATCGCTGTTTTCTCCTTTAATTTGTATTAGGAAAACAAGTCAAAAATCTTGGTAGGGATTGTCAGACGAAATTTGGGCTTTTCGCCGCTGACTGTGATAACAGGGATACCGGCAGCGCGAGCTAGATCGGCCCCATCAGAACAGCCGCCCGCGATCGCATCTAATTCCAAATTGTTCAATTCTTCAGCGCTTGAGTTTTCTTGTTGGGATTCGGACGGTACTTCTTGGGAAAATTTATTGTTGCTTTCCATTGATGTTTTCTCCTTGCACAATTAGTGAAATTTGTTTCCAAAATCGATTGAAACAACTCCTATGAAAGTTGCCTGATCTCCAACTTTTTTACCCGCAAATGCGTCATAATTTCTCGGAGAGAAGCGGGGGATATTATGCCAATCTTGAAACATAAAACCCAAACCGCCCGCGATCGCATCTAATTCCAATTCGTTCAATTCTTCAGCGACAGGATTGGCAGGCAACTGTTGCTGCAGCACGGCACAATCTTGCTCAAGTTCTTGGGAAAACTGATTAGTGCTATCCATCTGATTGCTCCTTTTGATTTGGGTGTTGGATTCAACAAAAGATTACCTATGCTCCAGGAGTAAGGAGACCGGCGACACCCCCAGCAACAGCTCCTTCTAGCATTTTCTCGCCTATCTCATCGAATTTTCCTGTGAAAATAGCGCTGAAAAGTCCACCTAGGACACCGCCAACTACTCCTATAGCACCGGCCACTGGTCCAGCGCCAGCAACAGTTTCCAGTTCACTGTCAGACAACTCGCCTGAAGTATCTGACTGACTCTGATATTGGGCCTCGATCGCATCCAGCCACTGTGAAACTTCTGTTGGCGAGAAACTGTAGCTTTTTTCTTTGCCAAGTTCCACCGTTTTATTCACTAAGGTTTCCCGATCCGCGATCGATCGAAACTGTAGCTGGAGTTCGGGATCTTGCGAGACTTCTTGAAAAAAATGATTGATGCTTCCCACTTCAAAAGACATGAGATTTGCTCCTGATTTAATTGTTAAGGAAGTTACTCCTTAATTAATTTTTTACAGCTAGGCTATGGCTGGCCTATGCGTAAATTTAGTTTATGAAATTACCCGGCTAAAGTAGCTAGCTCAAAGTTGAGTTTTGAACCTATAAAAACAACTTAGTTTGAACTAACCTTTAGTTGAGGAGATTACCTGAACTTTTGGCTAGGTATCGCAGATCGCATACAACTATATACTGGTAACACTCTCTGGCAATGACTAAAGCCTGCATCCGATTCCTGAGTTCCTCTAAGCGATCGCCCCAACGCCCCAAGGCCCCAACACCCAACAAAAACCAGTCCTACCGCCGATTCCATGCTAAAAAGGTTAAATTCACACGGAGCCTTTACTAATGACCCACTTCGGCATTTTCTGTCCAGCCGGCGACGGCCACCTCAACCCCATGACAACATTAGGCAGCGAACTGCTTCGCCGAGGCCATCGAGTCACCGTATTTAACTTCCTTGATGCTAAAACCACCACCTTAGCCAGCGGCTTAGAATTCCAGCCATTAGCTGAAGATGAATTTCCCGCAGGCTCAATGGCAGAAGGGTTGGGGCAACTGGGGAAACTCAGCGGACTGACAGCCTTTCGATATACTATCAAAGCATTCACAGAGATTTCGACTGCTATCATCACAGAGGCTCCAACTGCCATTCAAAAAGCCGGTGTAGAAGCTTTACTCGTAGACCAAGTTTCATTCGAGGGAGGAACAATTGCAGAATTTCTCAACCTTCCTTTTGTCACAGTATGCAGTGCTTTGATGGTAAATAGAGACCCTAACATTCCTCCGTTTTGTACTTCTTGGCAATACAATCCAACTTTACCAAACCGCCTACGCAATCAACTCAGCTATCAGTTACTAAATCTGGCAGTCAAACCGATTCGAGAGGTGATTGCTGAGTATCGCCACCAGTGGAAATTACCTTTGTACTCTCACCCGAATGATGGTTACTCTAAACTCGCTCAAATCACTCAACAACCCGCTGAATTTGAGTTTCCCAGACAAAATTTACCCCCGCATTTCCATTTCACCGGCCCTTATCATAATCCTGCGACGCGCAAACCAGTACCTTTCCCTTTTGAAAAATTAACCGGCCAACCATTAATTTATGCTTCGATGGGAACGGTGCAAAATCGCTTGTTGGATGTTTTTCAAACGATCGCCTCTGCTTGTGAAGGATTAGACGCTCAATTGGTGATTTCTCTGGGAGGTGGCGCGAGTCCAGAATCCTTGCCCCCCTTGCCGGGAAATCCGATCGTTGTTGGTTATGCACCGCAATTAGAATTGCTGCAAAAAGCTGCTCTCACGATTACTCATGCTGGGATGAATACGACTTTAGAATCGTTGAGCAATGGAATACCAATGGTAGCAATTCCTGTCGCGAATGACCAGCCGGGAGTGGCGGCGCGGATTGCTTGGACGGGTGTTGGTGAAGTGTTTTCTTTGAAGGAATTGAGTGTTTCTAAAGTCCGATCGGCAATTGTGAAAGTCCTGACTCAAGAGTCGTATAAACAAAGGGCGATCGAGATGCAAGAGGCGATCGCGCGATCGGGCGGAGTCAAGCGCGCCGCTGACATTATCGAACAAGCTGTATTGACTGGGAAACCTGTTTTGGCTGGGAAATAATACTTTTTGGCGCTGATTTTAAGCTACTAGAAGAGCAAAAATAAGCTGTAGCCAAGAGGAGCGATCGCTCCAACTCTCTAACGCCCAACAAAAACCGCTCACACCGCCGATTAAATGTTAAAAAGGTTAATTTCACACGGAGACTTTACTAATGACTCACTTCGGCATTCTGTGTCCACCCGGCGCCGGCCACCTCAACCCCATGACAACATTAGGCTGCGAACTGCTTCGCCGAGGTCATCGAGTCACGGTATTTGGCTTCCTTGAGGCTCAAGTCACAACCTTAGCCAGCGGATTGGAATTTCAGCCATTAGCTGAAGAAGAGTTTCCCGTCGGCTGGTTCGCAGAAATCCTTTCCCAACGCGGAAAACTTAGCGGACTAGCGGCATTGCAACATACTTTTAAGGAAGTTGCGAAGACTTCGGATGCTATTCTTAGAGAGGCTCCTATCGCTATTAAAAAAGCCAGTGTAGAAGCTTTACTCGTAGACCAAGTTTCACTGGAAGGAGGAACAATTGCAGAATTTATAAACATTCCTTTTATCACAGTTTGCAGTGCGTTACTATTAAATCGAGACCCCGACGTTCCACCCATTTGTACCCTTTGGCAGTACGATCCAACTTGGAAAGGACGCTTACGGAATCAAGTCAGCTATCAGTTACTCAGTTTGCTTGCAAGACCGATTCGAGAAGGGATTTCTGAGTATCGCAGAAAGTGGAACTTACCTTTGCAATCCCACCCAAACGATTATTACTCGAAACTAGCTCAAATCACTCAGCAGCCGGCTGAATTTGACTTTCCGAGACAAAATTTACCCCCTTATTTCCATTTCACCGGCCCTTATCACAATCCTGCGACTCGGAAACCAGTGCATTTTCCCTTTGAACAATTAACTGGGAAACCATTGATTTATGCCTCAATGGGAACGATTCAAAATCGATTACTAGAAGTTTTTCAAACCATCGCCTCTGCTTGTGAAGGATTAGACGCTCAATTGGTGATTTCTCTGGGAGGTGGCGCGAGTCCAGAATCCTTGTCGCAATTGCCGGGAAATCCGATCGTGGTTGGTTATGCACCACAATTAGAATTGCTGCAAAAAGCCACTCTCACGATTACTCACGCCGGGATGAATACGACTTTGGAATCTTTGAGTAATGGAGTCCCAATGGTAGCAATTCCAGTCGCGAATGATCAGCCGGGAGTGGCAGCGCGGATTGCTTGGACGGGTGTTGGTGAAGTGGTTTCTTTGAAGGAATTGAGTGTTCCTAAAGTCCGATCGGCAATTGGGAAAGTCCTGACTCAAGAGTCGTATAAACAAAGGGCGATCGAGATGCAAGAGGCGATCGCGCGATCGGGCGGAGTCAAGCGCGCCGCTGACATTATCGAACAGGTTGTATTGACTGGGAAGCCTGTCTTGGCTTCTAAAATCTAAAATCTCAGATGTGGAGTCAAATCTAAAATCTAAAATCTAAAATCTAAAATCGACTGATGGCTCACGCACATCTTGTGTGAGGAGTAAATTTATGCTATGTTCAACGCCACAGTTGACAGCGGTATAAATATGCTGACTCTTCCGGACGTTGCAGTCACAGAGCTCATCTACGAAAGCGCAAACTCCCTGGTTTACCGAGCATTGCGACAGCCCGACAGTCTTCCCGTCATCCTCAAAATCCTTAAAGAAAATTATCCCACACCTCAAGAACTCGCCCGCTATCGCACAGAGTATAAAATTACACAATCTTTGAATCTGAGTGGCTGTATAAAAGCCTATGATTTGCAGCCATATCAAAACACGCTGGTGATGTTTGTGGAGGATTTTGGCGGTGAATCCTTGAAAATTTGGATGCAGCAGCAAAAATTTAGTATTGCAGAATTCTTGCGAATTGCGATCGCCACCACAGAAAGTTTACAACAAATTCACAGCGCCCACATCATTCACAAAGACATTAACCCTTCAAATATTGTCTTCAATCCAGCTAACGGACAACTCAAAATCATCGATTTTGGCATTTCCACGCAGTTAACGCGCGAGAATTACACCATCAAAAATCC
Source organism: Microcoleus sp. F10-B2 (assembly GCF_036704965.1). Taxonomy (NCBI): domain Bacteria; kingdom Bacillati; phylum Cyanobacteriota; class Cyanophyceae; order Oscillatoriales; family Microcoleaceae; genus Microcoleus; species Microcoleus sp. F10-B2. The sequence continues at coordinate 60,289 of NZ_JAUBTB010000021.1, forward strand.
CAACATTTTAGAGGGAACTCTTGCTTATATGTCGCCGGAACAAACCGGCAGAATGAACCGCAGTTTAGATTACCGCACAGATTTTTATTCCTTGGGGGCTACCTTTTACGAACTGCTGACCTACCAACTGCCTTTTGACACCAATGATGTGCTGGAATTGGTACACAGTCATCTCGCTAAACAGCCGTTATCTCCATCTCAGGTGAATCCCGAAATTCCGCAAATTATTTCCGATATTGTCATGAAGTTGATGGGGAAAAATGCTGAGGAGCGGTATCAAAGTGCGATCGGAATAAAAGCCGATTTAGAAGAATGTTTAAATCAACTTCACAGCAATAACAATATATCAGTTTTTCCACTAGGATGTCAAGATATTTCCGATCGGTTTCAAATTCCGCAAAAACTTTACGGCAGAGAGCGAGAAATTGATAGTTTACTAACAGCTTTTGAAACAGTCAGCAGTCACAGGCAAGATGCCTGTGCCACAAGTGGACATGGGGAAGATGCCACAAGCATTCACAGGCAAGATGCCTGTGCCACAAGTTCAATGATGCTGATTTCGGGATATTCTGGTATCGGTAAATCAGCTTTGGTGCAAGAATTATACAAACCGATTACTCAACAGCGCGGTTATTTTATCTCCGGTAAATTTGACCAATACCAGCGCAACATTCCCTACAGCGCAATTGTCAATGCTTTTCAGGATTTAGCCAAACAACTGTTAGCAGAAAGCGAAGCAAATCTCCAAGAATGGCGGAAAAAATTATTAGACGCATTGGGAATAAACGGTCAAGTCATGATTGACGTGATTCCCGAAATTGAATTAATTATCGGCAAGCAACCCGCGCCGCCAGAATTGGGTGCGGGTGAAGCGGAAAATCGCTTTAATTTTGTGTTTCAAAACTTCATTAAAGTCTTTACCAAACCGGAACATCCTCTCACGATATTTATCGATGATTTGCAGTGGGCTGACGGGGCATCTCTGAAACTGATGCAACTGCTGATGAGCGCTTCTTCAACGGGACTGTTTTTAATTGGGGCGTATCGAGATAACGAAGTTTCCGCAGGTCATCCGTTAATGTTAACAATTGCAGAGATTGTCGAAACTGGCGCAAAGGTCGATCGCATTTTCCTGTCACCTTTGGATTTATCCTCTGTTACTCAACTGATTGCCGATGCCCTGAATTCCCCGGAAGCAAGAGTCAACTCCCTTGCCGAGTTAGTGTTTTTCAAGACGGGCGGAAATCCTTTCTTTATGAATGAATTTCTCAAATCGCTTTACACAGAAGGGTTGTTACAATTTGACTTTACTCCTCTGCCTCACCAGGGAGGGACACCAGGGGGTTGGCAGTGGGATTTAGACGAAATTCAAGCGAGGAATTTCACTGATAACGTTGTCGAATTGATGGCTGTAAAAATTCAACAACTGCCCGATAATACGCAGGAAACTTTAAAGATAGCAGCCTGCATTGGCAATCAATTCGATCTGAAAACATTAGCCTCACTTTGCGAAAATTTTGTGGGACAAACGGCAAATGATTTGTACGCAGCCGTTGCTGAAAATTTAGTCGTGTTGCTGGGGAATATGGGAGACTTGGAATTAGAAATTACCGGTAAATTACACAGCAGCCAATCGCTAGAATACAAATTTGTTCATGACAGAATTCAGCAAGCTGCTTATTCGCTAATTGCCGATCGAGATAAGCCGATCGTCCACAGACAAATCGGGCAAATGCTGCTGCAAAATACTCCTGAAGAGCGAAGAGAGGAAAAAATATTTGACATTGTTAATCAACTGAATTTTGGCAATGAATTAATTTCCGATCGGTCTGAAAAAGATGAACTGGCTGAGTTAAATCTGATTGCTGGCAATAAAGCCAAGGCATCAGCAGCTTTTCAGTCAGCTTTCAACTACCTGCAAACAGGCATAAATTTGCTGGGAGAAAACAGTTGGCTGGTGCAATACAACCTCAGCTTGCAATTGCATCAAGAAGCCGCAGAGATAGCTTACCTTTTGGGCGATTTCGATCGCATGGAAAGTTTAGGTGCTGTTGTACTAAAAAATGCTAAAACCGTCCTCGGCAGAGCCAAAGTAATTGAGGTAAAAATGGCCACTCATGCTGCCAAAAATCAACTAGATATAGCAATTAATCTGGGTCGGGAATTTTTGAGGCAGTTGGGAGTCAAACTGCCCGCAAAGCCTAACAATCTAGATAGCATAATCGGATTGCTGGAAGTTAAGTTAACCCTAGCTGGGAAACGCATTGAGGATTTAGCCAATCTACCTCAAGGAAGCGATCCTGCTAAACAAGCTGCACTGCGTATCTTGTCATTTATGGCTACTGTCGCCTATGGCGTTGCCCCTCAACTGATGCCTTTAATTGTGTTTAAGCAGGTGATTTTATCTGTAAAGTATGGCAACTATCCTGAGTCTCTCCATGCTTATGCAGTTTATGGATTAATTTTGTGCGGAGTGGTGGGAGATATTGAAGGTGGTTATAAATTTGGTCAGCTAGCATTGAGGATGTTGGAGCAATTTCGGAAGCCAGAACTAAAAACTAAAGTCCTTCTTCCATTTAATGACTTCATCCGTCATTGGAAAGCGCCAGCTAAAGAAACGTTGCCATCTTTGTTGGAGGCTTACAAAAGCGGATTGGAAACAGGACAAGTGGAAGAACGTGCTTGTGCGTCTCAAACTTACTGCGGTTATTCGTACCTCTTTGGCGCTGAATTGTTAGGGCTGGAGAACGATATTGCTACTTATGGCGAGGCAATAGAACAATCAAAATATGACCCGATTATTTGGCAGATTAAACCTTTAGAGCAGTCTGTTTTTAATTTATTAGGTAAGTCGGAAAATCCCTGCTATTTAATTGGGGAAGCCTATGATGAACGGACTGCGCTATCACTGTTAACGGCAGCTAACGATCGCACTTCGATTTTTGCCCTGCATTTTTATAAAATGATTCTCTGTTATTTATTCGGGCAATATGCTGAAGCGGTATCAAATGCAGCTTCCACCATGCAGTATGTAGATAGTGCTGCGGGAACTCTGCAAGTATCCTACTGTTATTTTTATGAATCGCTGGCTCAGCTTTCGTTCTCTTCTAATGCTTCTTTTGACCAGCAAAAGCACTGTTTAAAAAAAGTCACGGCTAATCAGAAAAAAATGAAAAAATGGGCGTATCACGCCCCGATGAATCACTCGCACAAATTTAATTTAGTTGAGGCAGAAAGATATCGGGTTATTGGTAAAGATGCACGGGCGATCGACTGTTACGATCGCGCAATTTCCCTCGCCAAAGAAAACGAGTACATCCACGAAGCCGCCCTCGCTTACGAACTCGCAGCCAAGTTCTATTTATCCAGGGGAAAAGAACTAACAGCTAAAGCTTATATGCAGGAAGCTCGTTACTGCTATCAACTCTGGGGTGCGGCGGCTAAAGTCAAAGATTTAGAAACGCGATATCCGCAATTATTTACTATCGATCGACCTCCAAGTAAAAAACATTCAACCACTACATCAACGACGGGTAGCCGTTCTAGTGATTCCTTGGATATCGCTACAGTCATGAAAGCTTCCGAGGCAATTGCTGGGGAAATTGTACAGGATAAATTACTCTCCAGATTGATGAAAAATTTGATGGAAAATGTCGGCGCTCAAAAAGGATATTTAATTTTAGAAAGCCAGGGAAAATTGCTGATTGAAGCTGAAGGTGCAATTAATGATGAACGGATAACAGTGTTGCAATCTGAACCAGTTGAAAATTGCCAGGAACTTTCCGAAGCTATTATCAATTATGTCGCTCGAACCAAAGAAAATTTAGTGTTAAATGATGCCACTCGTGAAGGTAACTTTACGAATGATTCTTACATCAAATCACGTCAGCCTAAATCTATTTTGTGTGCGGCTTTGATGAATCAAGGTCAACTGGCTGCTATTGTTTATCTCGAAAATAACCTCACCGCACAAGCTTTTACTCCCGATCGCCTGGAAGTTTTGCAATTGTTATCGGGACAAGCAGCGATCGCACTTACCAATGCTAAACTCTTCTCTGAAGTCAAGGAACGCGAAAGCCGGTTGACTCAATTTATCAATGCTATGCCAATTGGGGTAGCCGTGCATGACACCACCGGACAAATTACCTACGTAAATCAGACAGCACATCAACTAAGTGCCATTCCCACAATACCCGAAGCAAATACTGAGAAATTAGCAGAAGCTTATCAACTTTATCTCGCGGGAACTAACGAGTTATATCCCACCGCACAAATGCCAATCGTGCGTTCTCTGGCGGGTGAAACTGTCAAAGTAGATGATATAGAGTTCCGCCGACCTGATAAGATTGTTTCTTTGGAAGTTTCTAGCACTCCAATTGTCGATGAAACGGGCAAAATAAATTATGCGATCGCCACATTTCAAGATATCACCGATCGCAAACAAGCCGAAAAAGTTTTAGCGGATTACAACCGCACTTTAGAACAGCAAGTGAGCGATCGCACTCTCGAACTCCAGCGAGAAATCATCGAGCGACAACGAGCCGAAGACGCCGCACAAGCAGCCAACCGAGCTAAAAGTACATTCCTCGCAAATATGAGCCACGAATTGCGGACTCCCCTCAATGCAATTCTGGGTTTTTCCCAACTGCTGAATCGTTCTTCTAACCTATTGCAAGAACAGCAAGAACACCTGAATATTATCACCCGCAGCGGAGAACATTTGCTGGAACTGATTAACCAAGTATTAGATTTGTCCAAAATAGAAGCTGGACGCGCGACTCTCAACAATACCAATTTTGACCTCCACCGCCTGCTGGACGACATCGAAAATATGTTCCAACTTCCGGCACAAAATAAGGGATTGCAGTTATTAGTAGAGCGGATGCCAGACGTTCCCCAATATGTGCAAACTGATGAAATAAAATTGCGCCAAATCTTGATAAACCTGCTTTCTAACGCGATTAAATTCACCTCTGAAGGCGGCATTTATGTGAAAATTAAAAATCACGAGCTTGCTCATCAAATCTACTTTGAGGTTGAAGACACGGGAGCGGGAATTGATGTTAGTGAATTAGACAAGCTCTTTGAAGCTTTTGTTCAAACCAAAACAGGAGAAGAATCGCAACAAGGAACAGGATTAGGTTTAACTATCGCACGTTCTTTTGTGCAGTTAATGGGCGGTGAAATGACAGTCAGTTCTAGTGCGGGATGCGGTACTATTTTCAAATTTGACATTAAAGTTAATCCAGTTGAAAGTGCCGATCGCCAACGGGAGCAGCCCACCAGACGAGTTATGGCGATCGCGCCCAATCAACCCCGCTATCGAATTCTCGTTGCAGATGACGCTTTTGACAACCGCCAACTGCTAGTTCAACTGCTTTCCGCGATCGGTTTTGAAGTTTACGAAGCCAAAAATGGGAGAGAAGTAATAGAAAAGTGGGAGCAATATTCACCGCATTTAATCTTTATGGATATGCGGATGCCAGTGATGGATGGGTATGAAGCAACCAAACAAATTAAAGAGGGCAACCACAGGGGGATTGCCCCTACGGAAAACGAGGATTTGGTAGGGGTAGTGCCCCCGTGCCTGCCCCAGACAGCAATTATTGCCATAACAGCAAGTAGTTTTGAAGAAGAGAAAGCTATGGTTCTTTCTACCGGCTGCGATGATTTTATTCGCAAACCATTTAGAGAAGCAAACATATTTGATGCTCTGCACAAACATATCGGGGTGCAATTCATTTTTGAAGAACTAAATGCTGCGCCCAGTTTCACAGAAAATGAAATAAATGTATTGACAAAAACCGCGTTTTCTGAATTGCCTCCGGAGTTAGTAGCCAATCTCCAGCAAGCCATTAGCAACCTCGATTTGGAACAGATGCAAACAGTCATCAGTCAAATTCGCGAAATCAATCAGCCCTTAGCTAGGGCGAGCGCAGCTTGCATTAAAAATTTTCAGTACGAACAGTTGCTAAATTTAATACATACATTAAGGGATGAGACATGAACAAAAACCTCCGTTTTACCGGCAAAGAAAGTATTTTAGTTATTGATGATTGTCCTGAGAACTTAAAACTTTTAAGCGGCATACTATCTGTCGCTGGGTATAAAGTTCACCTAGCTCCCAGTGGGAAATTAGCTCTAAACTTTATCAATGCCAACTTACCAGACTTAATTTTACTGGATATTATGATGCCTCATATGGATGGCTACGAAGTCTGCTCGCAGCTCAAATCTACTCCAAAAACTCAAGATATCCCAATAATTTTTATCAGCGCTTTGCAAGAAGTTTTAGATAAGGTAAAAGCATTTTCTCTGGGCGGGATCGACTACATTACAAAACCTTTTCAACAACAAGAAGTTTTAGTGCGCGTGGAAAACCAATTACGTCTGAGAAGGATGTCTAAACAACTCATAGACCAAAATATTCTCGAAGAGCGAAACCGCATGGCGCGGGAAATTCACGACACTTTAGCACAAACTTTTGCAGGCATCATCATACATTTGGGAGCCGCAGAACGGGTAATATTAGCGAATCCAGAACAAGCACAAGCACACATGAAAACAGTCTGCGAATTGGCTCGCTCTGGACTTGCTGAATCGCGGCGATCCGTAGAATGTTTGCGCCCGCAACTGTTAGAAGATGGCGACTTGTATAGCGCTCTTAACCAAATTGCTCAACAAATGTCATCAGAGACTGATACTCGTACTATTGTTGAAGTGGTTGGCACGGCATATTCCCTACCATTAGAGGTAGAAAATAACCTGTTGCGGATCGGGCAGGAAGCATTAACAAATGCTTTCAAATATGCCAAAGCTACGGCGATCAAAATTGAGTTGGTATACGAAACATCCAAGTTTATTTTGCGGGTGCAAGACAACGGACAGGGATTTGATACGGAAAGTATCTGTTTTAGGAATGGCTTTGGTTTATTGGGAATGAGAGAACGCGCCGATCGCATTAACGCGCAGCTAACTGTAAACAGCCGCCCCGGAAACGGCACAGAAGTTATAGTTTCAGTTAATCGCCAGTAATATACAGCAGATTCCACGTTCATGAAGTACACCTGCCTATCCTTCGATCCCGGTAGGGACAAAGGCTTTAGCCTTTGTCCCTACTACTTCATAAAACTGGAATACGCTGTATAGTTTGGTTTTCATACAGTAAGGTGGGCATTGTGCACCCGACATAGTAAGTTTGTAGTGAGGACTGAAGTCCTTTTTCATAAAATTAACAGGGTAAACATGATTAACCAATCAAATATTATTCGCGTTTTAATTGCCGACGATCATTATATTGTGCGGCAAGGTTTAGTGGCGCTGCTGAATCATGAATCAGATGTGAAAGTTGTGGCGCAAGCAAGCAACGGCCAAGAAGCTGTGACAATGTTCCGCGAATATCAGCCCGATGTAACGCTGATGGATTGGCGGATGCCGGTGATGGATGGAGTCGCCGCCATTGCTGCGATTTGTGAGGAGTTTCCCAGCGCCCGGATTGTGATGCTGACGACTTATGACGGCGATGAAAACATCTATCGCGGATTGCAAGCGGGTGCTAAGGGGTATCTGCTTAAGGATGCGGAACCAGAGGAGCTTTTAGCAGCAATTCGGGCGGTTTTTGAGGGTAAAAAGTACATTCCGCTAGCAGTGGGTGTTAAGTTAGCCGATCGCCTGAGTGGGCCTGAATTGAGCGATCGCGAATTAGAAGTAATCCGCCTCATAGTTGCGGGTAAAAGCAACAGCGAGATTAGTGAAATGCTGCACATCAGCGAAAGTACCGTCAAGTTTCACATCAACAATATTTTGAGCAAAATGGGAGTTAGCGATCGCACGCAGGCCGCGATTTCCGCATTAAAACGGGGGATTGTCAGCCTGTAGTTTAATTTTCAGTATTTTTTACTGAGAAATATGAATATTATGGTGGAAAATAATGATAAATAAGACCTTAAGTTTTACGTCAACACTTTCGATCGAGGCTAAGCTGGAACTCATAGGACAAATTAGCCCTTATCAAAAAAATGCTTTATTCATTTTTGTCCGAGTCTCAAGTCAAAGTTCGCGTTTTCAAACAGTTTGCAGCCGCTGTTTCGGCGTCTTTAGCTTTTAGTGGAATTAGCAGTTTGAAACCCTCACCGATATTAGCAGCTAGCAATATCCCCCCCACAACTCAAACCTCGACTCAGCTAGTGGCAAAATCTGATTCTAGCTTGCAGTTAGGGCAGTTACGCAGCAGTGTTCCCGTGCAGACAATGCAGCTCGATCCGGGCGGATTTATCCCGATCGCGATCGGCGGTATGATAATTATTCTGGTGCTGCCGCTATTTTTTGGCGGATTGGTAGTAATTGGCGATCGCGAAGTCGGAATTGTCAGTAAAAAGTTTAGCTTCGGCGGCAAGTCTTTACCCCCCGGAGATTTAATTGCCTTAAACGGAGAAGCTGGATATCAAGCTGATACTTTGCCCCCCGGTTGGCACTGGGGTTATTGGCCTTTGCAGTACAACGTTCGCAAAGAGTCTCTGACCGTGGTTCCCCAAGGCGAAATTGCTTTAATTATCGCAGCAGGCGGTCAGTCAATTCCACCCCAGCGCATCCTAGGCAAAATCACAGAATGTGATAATTTTCAAGATGCTCGCCAATTCCTCAAAGGCGGCGGCGAAAAAGGTAGACAACTTGGCATATTGACTGGCGGTAGCTATCGAATTAATACAGCATTATTTACAGTAATTACAGCGGCAAATGCTGCCAAACACGGAATGACAGCCGAACAATTAAAGCTGTACAGAATTGCCCCCGATAAAGTAGGAATTGTCACAACTTTTGACGGCGTTCCAATCCAAGATGGCGAAATTGCCGGCCCGATTATCCCGAATCACGACAACTTCCAAAACGCCCAAAAATTTATCAGCGGCGGCGGGCGGCGCGGCTTGCAAGAGCAGGTTTTGCTTTCGGGTTCTTGGAATTTAAATCCTTGGTTTGTCGGGGTGGAACAAGTGCCGATGACCGAAATCCCGATCGGCTATGTCGGCGCGGTGATTTCCTATGTCGGCAAAACCTCAGAAGATGTGAGCGGTGCTGCTTTCACTCACGGAAATTTAGTAAATGTCGGCAACAAAGGGGTGTGGGTGACACCTCTTTATCCGGGGAAACATCCGCTGAATACGCGCATTTTAAAAGTAGAGTTAGTGCCGACTACTAATATAGTATTGAATTGGTCGGGGAAAACAGAACGGCACACTTACGATTCTCAACTTTCGTCTTTAACAGTGCGTTCTCAAGACGGCTTTGCCTTTGATTTAGAAGTAGCTCAGATTATTCACGTTGGAGCCTTGGATGCTCCAAAAGTGATCTCTCGCGTCGGTTCGATGCAGAATTTAGTAGACCACGTTTTGCAGCCGACAATTGGGAATTATTTCCGCAATTCTGCTCAAGCTTATTCTGTATTAGATTTTCTCTCCGCAAGAAGCGGCAGGCAAGCGGAAGCAGCCGAGTATATCAAAGCAGCTTTACGTACCTACGACGTGCAGGCAATTGATACTTTAATCGGGGATATTTTGCCGCCTGCAGAGTTGATGCAAACTCAAACAGATCGCAAAATTGCTGAGGAACAGTGCAAGACTTATGAGGTGCAGCAATTAGCACAAACTCAGCGGCAACAATTGGTGCGGGAAACGGCGCTGGCTGAGATTCAACAAGAGATGGTGAAATCCGAGCAAGGCGTGAAGATTTCTGAGTTGAAAGCGAATTCTCAGGTGAAACAAGCTCAAGGCGAAGCTGAGTCGATTCGGGTGAAGGGAAATGCTCAAGCTGAAGCTTATCGCGCGGGTGTTGTGGCTTTGGGAGGTTCCGGTTATACGGCTTTGCAGTTAATGCAAATTATAGGCGATCGCAACGTGCGAGTTGTGCCGGATGTTGCGGTAACAGGCAACGGTAGCGGCGGCGGTTTGGTTGATGGTTTGCTGGGAATGATGATGTGGAATCAAACGAGCAAAAATGGAGAAAATGGAGCAGAATTACCTCTAGTTAACCTACAGAAATCGGAATCTGCGACAAAGTTACCAGTAGCAAAGGTGCATTCAGCAAAGCCGCCGGCATCTCGCGCTAATTCGCCTGTTGCCAATTCTGAGTCTGATATTGATTCGCGGTTTGATGAATTGCCGTTTGACGATCGATCTTTTAGTTAAACTTTTCGTTTGTAGTGAGCACTGTAGGGGCGGGTTCACCAACCATCTGTGCCTAAAACAGATAATCTCATAAACCCGCCCCCGCCCAACCGTAAATCTCCATCTACCTCTTTCAAAATACAAGGGGAAGCATTGGAAATTCAAGCAGTTGTTTTGACTTGATGCACTGGAAAGAAAACAGCCGGCGAGATGCTAAAAAACTCTGCAAGTTTTTGTATGTGTTCTGTTGTAAGTTGACGCTTTTCATGGAGGATATCTGAGACAATAGACTCGGTTTAAAAAATAGGAACTAGGTCTTTTTGTCTCAGGTCAAATTCTTCTATCAAAGCTTTTAACAGTTCTATCCCATAAATGTCAGGTATGGGTTCTCAAGTTTGCTCGTATTCATAAACCAGAGTTCCAAGTACGTTTAGATAGTCGCGTTCGTCAGGAGTCAGTTCGCCTTTGTCCAACAGAGAATCGATCGCTTTTTGAGTTGCCATTAATTTCTTCTCAGCCGTTATATGTCGGGGAGGAAATGTTTTGAGTAGTTCGATATAAGCGCTAGAGTTGTTCATGTGAGTATCCTATATTATAAAAGTAATACTTTATCATTATAGTTGAATAATTTGATTGTTTAACCGCAGATGAACGCCGATTAACGCGGATATAATTTAGTTATTTATCCCTCATAACTATTGAGGCAATTCCTGGCTATTGAAAACTTTGTACCGATCGCAGTACAATCGATCGATATTGCATCTGAGGAATCTCCCCATGTCAGAACAGTTTTCTACTGAGATTAGCGATCGCATCTGCACTCACATGAACGAAGACCACGCTAGTGCTGTAGTGCTGTACGCTCAAGCATTTGGCGACCAACCGCAGGCAACGGAAGCTCAAATGCTCGCTATTGATGCTAACGGCATGGATTTAACCGCTAAAGTCAACGACGAAACAGTGCCTGTCAGAGTTAAGTTCGATCGCACTTTAAAAGACGCCGAAGATGCTCACCACACTCTCATTGAAATGGTGAAACAAGCTCGAAAAGTTGCTAAGTAGTCAATTGCCTACTATTCTGTTATAATTTTAACGTTTGCAGTACGGAATTTAGTCCGCTTAAATAGTTGTTAAGGAATAACCTCCTTACTACAAACCTTTAGTTGGGTTAAATCATTTTAAGGACTAAAATCCTGACTGCGAACAAAATATTTAATAATAAATTTTAATTTACCTCTAAAATATCAAATAAAATGACAGAAAATTACCCCTACCCCAAAGAACTAGATGCCGTCAATGGCAGTAAAAATAACCATTTCGAGGCACTGGTAAAGCGACTAGATTTGATGATTCGCGCCCGCTATTCCCTGCTGTACATTGTCGGCGCGGAGGAGGAACCGGTCGAAGCCGTAATTGCCCAAGTAGCGCTGCAAGTAACTCCCGCGCGCCGAGTATTGTTCTGGGATCTCGTGCGCGGCTGGGAGGATAACGGTTCTGGGAAAGGTTCGGTAATGGCGGCGCTCGATCGCGTCAGCAAAACTGCTGTGGAAGAATATACCATATTTGTCCTGCGGGATTTGCACCCAATTTTGAAATATCCATACAGCGAAAAAAGCGCGGCGGTAGTGCGAGAATTGCGGAATTTAACGCGGGAATTGAAGCGCAGCAAAAAAACTATAGTTCTTACTTCTCACACGCTGGAATTACCGGAGGAACTGAAAGAAGAAGTAACAGTAATTGATTTTCCTTTGCCCAACGTCCAAGAAATCGACAGTTTAATTTCCCACGTTCTGGAAAAGCCGCAACAGTTGCAAGTTAGCGGTTTAGCAAGGGAACAGTTGGTTAAAGCTTGTCAGGGTTTGAGCCGCGCTAGAATCGGGCGGGTTTTGGCTAAAGCTTTGGCCGCCAAACAGCAAATTAACGAGTCAGATATTGACGGAGTTTTGGAGGAGAAACAACAAGCAATTCGCCAAACGGGAATTTTGGAGTTTTTCAACTCCAGAGAATCCCTGAAAAGTGTGGGCGGATTGGAAAATTTGAAACAGTGGGTAAAGATGCGGCAAGATGCTTTTACTGACGAAGCGCGCCGCTACGGTATACCGAATCCAAAAGGAGTTTTGTTAGTAGGAATTCAAGGAACGGGCAAATCTTTATCTGCGAAAACTATTGCTTGCGAATGGCGTTTGCCGCTGCTACGATTGGATACTGGGAGATTGTTTGGCGGCGTGGTCGGGGAAAGCGAAAGCCGCGTCAGGCAAATGATACAATTAGCAGAGGCGATCGCACCTTGCGTTTTGTGGATCGATGAAATAGACAAAGCCTTCGGCAACATTATCAGCGGTAGCGACGGCGATTCGGGAACTTCGCGCCGGGTATTCGGTAGTTTGATTACTTGGATGCAGGAAAAAACCAGTCCGGTGTTTATTGTGGCAACTGCAAATAACGTGCGGATTTTGCCGGCTGAGTTGCTGAGAAAGGGCAGGTTTGATGAAATTTTCTTTTTGAATTTGCCCTCAGAATCGGAACGGCAAGATATCTTTAAAGTGCATTTGCAGCGTTTGCGGCCTACTAGATTGCGCGAGTTTGATTTGGGGGTTTTGGCGAAGTGCGCTGATAATTTTAGCGGTGCAGAAATCGAGCAAGTGGTAATAGATGGATTGTACCGAGCCTTTGGAACGTTTGTAAACGGACAGCGCCGGGATTTGATGACGGAGGATATTTTGAGGTCGATCGAGGATACAGTACCTTTAGCTGCGATCGCCCGATCGCAAATTGAAGATTTGAAACGGTGGGCGGCGGAAGCCGGCGCGAGAACAGCTTCTAACGATACTCACTTAATTGATGAATTGAAACGGTACAGCCAGCAGCGAAGGGATGTGGCAGACAATTAACCCTATTTGTACGCTGCGTCAGCTAATCGCTGATTCATATCGCAAAAATCCCGCTAGTTGAGGCACTTTCCCACTGGTATGCTGCCTCATATCGTTTCCGGTTGCATCGGAATGATAGTTCGGACACGGCATTGCCGTGTCCCTACAATTAATTGTGGTAGGGACACGGCATTGCCGTGTCCTGACTGCCGTGTCCCTACAATTAATTGTGGTAGGGACACGGCATTGCCGTGTCCTGACTGTGGGTAATATTAATTCCGATGCTACCGGAGTTGATATCAGTTCATTGATGATTCATTATTGCAAAAATCACGCTACCTGACGCAGCCTACTATTACAAACCCAACCTAAAAATATCCGCATAAATAGAATTTCCCTCAACCATTCTCCCCGCATCCGGCGAATCGCAAACAACTAACAGCGAATTCTGCCCCCCCAAATACGGAAACAGCGACAACCCCTCAGCATTGTCCGTACCCACCTTAAAAGGCAAGTCAAACAATACCTCCAAATCTCCCCCATCTTGCCCAGTAATACTGTCGTTCGATCGCCCTAAAATTCCCTTTAACCGAAAAACCCTCATCGCCCCCGATAAAGTCATCGTCGGCCCGGCTAAAACAATCAAATCTTCCCCGTTCCAGCACAATTCTCGCACGCCCAAACCGTTTAAATCAACAAAATGTTTATTGTACAATTTCCCTCCTTCCCCAATCGCCTTCAGCCTTAAAACTCCCGCTTGGGCCTCTTCAACTTCTATCTCTAAAATTATCGCCCAACCCCGCAGCACCGGCCCCCGCAAACCGAGGAAAATGCGATCGCCCCGCACCGCTAACCCTTCAATATCAAAGCCATTTTCTTTACTCGGAATCGGCACAGATAAATATAGACCGAGGTGGCTGTCATCTTTGAGCGCGTCTGTCAGCAAATTGCCCGTTTCAGTCCGCTGAAGGCATCCAACTTTCTGTTCCCTTTGATTGTCTGGATGAGAAATTGACTCGCACAACATCCCGTCTTTCATAGGAATGCGCGCCAGCAAATAGCGGTTGACTTCTGTCTCGATTTGTGCTAATCTTTGAATGTCTTTTTCGGGGTTTTTACCTTTAGCTTTTTTGCGTTTTGTGCTGTGAGAACCAACCACCCAAAGATAATCGCTGCAGAAATCAATTCCTTCGATATCGATTTCGGATTCTCCAGATAGAGCGATAAAATCTGCGATCGCAAATCTTTGATGTTCTCCAAAAATATGAGGCGCAACAGGTGACAAACGCTCGATCGAAGTCGTCTCATCGGAACCCAGCCACAAATTGCCATCGGGAGTTAAAGCAACAGCGGATAAGTCTGTAATAATATCAGCCGCTTCGCTGTTGAATTGCAGCAGCAGCCGACCGAGCAAAAAACATTCTGGCATAATTATTAGCACCTAAACTATCCTTAGGGTAAGTCATTATAGCTAAATCTGCTTGAAACTCATAGGTTGCACCATTCTCAATCAGGCTTTTACGGGCAGGCTATGAGCAACACTCCACAATAAAATTTAATTTTTGTGGAACAGGCATCTTGCCTGTTCCTGACCGGCAGGATGCCCCACTCCTACTCCCCACAAGCAAGAAAATTCATCGGTTGTGGAACAGGCATCTTGCCTGTTCATGACACAGGTGCAAAAAGAAAATTCATCGGTTGTGGAACAGGCATCTTGCCTGTTCATGACAGAGGTGCTCTGGGGGTGAGTTAAAACCCATTGAAAACTAAAACAGAAAACTCAAACAAATATCCTCCTCAAGCCTGATAGCGAGAACTTCCGTTTTGAGATAAGGATTTTTAACCGCTGGCGGCCAAACCGCAGTCGCCGGTGATTATTCCGCAAACCGAACCTCGACAGACGGATAACACCCTAATTGAAGCATTAACATCGCCGTTACGTTTCGTTACGATAAGGAGACAGAGAGAAAAACCTCTCATTCGTAAAATCAGAGGTAGCGATTATGAACGGTACATTTCGCGTCGGCAACCTGTTTGGGATTCCCTTCTTTGTCAACGCATCTTGGTTCCTAGTTCTGGGTTTAGTAACCTGGCAGTACGGCGGTGCACTAGCTGCCCTGTTTCCCGCATTGGGCCCCGTAGCGCCCTGGATGCTGGGATTATTCACAGCGTTGCTGTTATTTGCTTCCGTCTTAGCCCACGAATTAGGACACAGTTGGGTAGCCATCAAACAGGGAATTGGCGTGAAATCAATTTCGCTATTTCTGTTTGGCGGACTGGCTAATTTGGAAAGAGAATCCAAAACCCCAGCCGAAGCGTTTTGGGTAGCCATTGCAGGCCCGTTGGTCAGCTTATTTTTATCCGGTTTGTTAGCAGCAATAGGTATCGGTGCCGGTCTCACAGGCCCCGCAGCCGCCATCGTCGGACTTTTAGCTTCCATCAACTTAGCTTTAGCCTTATTTAACTTAATTCCCGGTTTGCCCCTCGACGGTGGCAACATCCTCAAAGCAATCGTCTGGAAAATTACCGGCAACCCTTACAAAGGTGTAATTTTTGCCAGCCGCGTCGGTCAAATAATTGGTTGGATCGCCATCGGTACAGGCATATTTGGCAATATTTGGAATCTAGTAATCGGTTGGTTCTTGCTGCAAAATGCCGGTCAATCTGCGCAATATGCCACAGTCCAAAATGAACTGGCAGGCTTGACAGCCGCAGATGCTTTGACCCCCGAAAGCCCGATCGTCTCCCAAGACTTGTCCCTCAGAGAATTTGCCAACAATTACGTGATCGGTAAGGCTCAAACATGGCGCAGGTTCTTAGTTACCGACGATGCGGGACAATTGGTAGGGGCGATCGACCTAGACGACCTCAAAACCATTCCTACCGGAACCTGGCCCGAAGTTTTAGTTAAAGAACTCCTGAAGCCGATCGAATTTTCCACAACAGTCAAACCAGAATTATCTCTCCTCGAAGTCGTCACCCTTCTGGAACAGCTAAAAGTACAAGAACTCCCCGTCATTCGGGAAAACGGTGTCCTCGTCGGACTTGTAGAAAAAGCTGAAATTGCCCGCCTGCTGCAAAAACGAGCCCAAGCTAACCCTGCTTGATGTCCTCAGATACTTGACAAATAATAGTTAACCCCCTCGATTTCCCCTTACCAAAAGGACGATCGGGGGGCTTAACTGTTTTAGCTGCACAAAAGTCCAGTCAAACACTAAATTATTAGCTGCAAATCAAGGATCGTAACTATAATAGTTTATCGATCATCTGAGCGAGGACGCTATGCAATCTCAGCACTTTTTCTCTCAATCCGAAACCACAGAGTCAAAAGTTCTGCCTGATCTGACAAACCATATATTGCCAGACGCGATCGCGCCTCAACCAACCGCTCAATTAAACAATGCAGATCTGACTGTTTCAGCATCTCAAGAGATCGTTTACAAATTTTTTATATATCACATCAAAAACTCGACAGCAGAAGTAGTTTTGCAGCAATTTAAAAAAATATTTATCCACCTGATTCCTCCAGCCAACCCCAAATTAATTCAAGCTTTACACGCAATAATTGAATTTGACAGTCAACTAGAATTTAACAACTTATTTAAACGCTGCTGTTACATCTTATTAAATAACTGGATCACTCAGAGACAATACCAACTTGCTCGCGACTTAATTAAAATTATTAGCGAGAGAACCTTTAGCGAACCACACCCAGACAATTGTCTCAAAATACTGAGAGTGTGGCTGACCAATTTTCTCAGCAGCAAAGACTATGAAGACCTCAAGTTATTTGTATTAAAGTACGCGGACTACCAGCCGCTACAAAATCACTGGACTTCTCGCTATCAGCCTTATTTGCTGGCCGCTCAATATCTAGATGCTAACAACGCCCCCGAAGAACGCCAAACTGCCAGAGTATTGTCGCAGCAGCTCAAAGAAAAGTACAAGTTTGACCTAGCAATGTATACCTCTCGCTCTCAGTCTGCCACATCCCAATTAAAAAATTATCATAATCCCACACTTTTAGGAGATGAAGCCCTGCGTTTAATCAAACTAATTTTAGTCAATCGAGGAGCCTTCAGCTATCGCAGCTTAGCAAAAATTTTTCTTAGTCAGAGTCAAAATATTACCTACAAGCAGTTTAAGGAATCTCTAATTAAGTATTTATTTGATTACCAAGTAAAATTTTTGCATACAGATATTTACCAATCACAAATAATTAATATTTTAGATATTTTTCATCCAGAAAATGACGGAGAAATTTTGAAGAGCGGCCTGCATCTCAGAACTTGCAATTATCTAATCAAATGTTTGAGTGTGGAAAATTCCGGGGAACCAACAGCCTTGTTTCTACTGTTCGCAACTCAACTAAATCCTTTAACACTAGCAATTATAATTCTTAAAATAATTTTGATTTCACCGCATTCCCGAACCTACTTTGAACTTTGTTGTGCTCGATTAATTCAATACTATCAAGATAACTCGGATACTGAATGTCAGTGGCTGATTAATTTTTTAGAAGTTAGCCAAATTGCTCTAACTATTTATGGAGAGAATGTTCAGTATAATTTAGTAAATATGTCAGACAAGCATGAAGAAGAACAGTTGTTTATTGACCTCAAAAACTGTCGAGTTTTTTCTCAACACAAACAACTCAGAAAAGATAAAGATTAGTCATCATTCATCAGTCATTAGTCATTAGTTGCGCCTTGCGCACCCGACAGCAAGTTTATAGGGTAAGCTGTACTGCATTTAAATTGTTGTATGTTGAGGGCGGGATTTCTTGCCCAACCCCTACTCCCCACAAGAGTGAAAGTTTCTTTTACCATGCAATTTAAATGCGGATTAGCTTATGCAAACTTCTCCGGGAACAGTGTTCGCTAATTTATATAAGTTCGATCGGCTTGTGGTAGCTCTTCGGCGCTAGCATCGGGCATTTATCCCCTACCCACTATTTGCTCTCGCGCCGCATTCATGAAAATAAATGCGCCGCCCGGAATCATCGCGGATACTCCAACCCGCAAATTTTCTACCAGTTAGGCAAATTTTTCTTCACTTTGTGCCAAAGCTGGAAAAAACTTTTTTCAGTTGAGGTGCCATCTCGTTGAAAGACTGCGCTAATTCGCCGACTCGATCGAGCCTACTGACAGCAACAGCGCGATCGAACTTTCTGGGGGCGATATCTTTACCTGCTTCGTTGAGCCGCAGCGGTAGCGTTACCCACCTAGCTGTCAGCACTCCGGCAATTGTCGATAGCAGCAGCGCCGCCACACAAACTAAAATTTTAGGGCGGGTATTTGTGTTAATATCCGCCATGAAATCGGATGCGGAAACTGCGATCGCCATCAGCCAGTTTCAACCGTAACTATCCGAAAACAGCAGCACTTCCACAAAATTTTCTTGCCCGTCTCGGCTAAATTTCAGTTGCTGCTGCTGCTTAATCTCGCCACAGCCCCCGAAGCGATCGTACAAATACTCGGTTGCGCTGCCAAGGACGGGAGTTTGGCTCTCTAAAATATTCAGTTAATAGCGCTTGCTGCTTTCCCGACATCTTTCTAAAGGGTGATTCTTGACTCAAACTGGCAATCAGCAAGCGCGATCGTTCGATCGCGAAAATTTCTCCCGTTTTGCTAAGCTTGATGCGATGGAGATAGTGTTGAAACTCCGAGAGCGAAAAATCTACAGCACTAACTCCCAGCAATTTACCATTTCGATCGCGCATCGGTTGGCTGGCAGCAATTAAAACAGTCCCGGGAGTAAAACCCGGATCAATACTCGTCCAAATAGGTTTGTTACCTGCGACAGCTTCTTTGTACCAGGGGCGCAGGCGGGCATCGCAGGTTCCCGCTTCTGCGTTTAATTTGGCCGTGCGAGTGCCTCTTTTGTCTGTAGCGAAGTAAATTTGCTGAGAGTTGGTAGACTCGTTAGCTGCGACAATTTGCAAGCTGTTGTCGTGAGGGTTGCGCCAAATGCCGAGAAATTCTCCTGATTTTTCAGCACCGAGGGAAATCCACTGAATGCTTTTAAACGATCGCATTTGCTGCCAGAGGAACTTGTCTCCCCGAGGCTGGAGCCTTTCTAACTGTAAGTTTAATTCAGCACGGTCGATCGCTTCAGCATTAAGTTGATTTACCCAGTGGATAGGTTCGAGAAAAGAAGTCAGCTTTTCTTCAACTCTCTTCCCCGTCTCCGCGATCAATTTCTGGGCGAGCTCTTGGACTGCTCTTTCTCCGTTGCGAAAAGACAGATACCCGACAATCCCAACTGCTGCGACGATTTGCAGCACAAAACAGGCCGCTAGAAGGCGACGCAGGGGGATTTTTATTTGGTGTTGAGAAGTTTTGCTCGCCCATCCCGGCAAAGGCATAGGCTGGTGACTAATTGCTCCCTAACACTTTAACTGTTCCAGCCTGTAATTTCACTTAGGGGCGATCGAGGTGTTTCCTTGTCCTCAAAACCCCTCCCACACAGACACAAATCAGCAGCAAGCACAAGAATTATACAATTTTAGATTTTAGATTTTAGATTAAATAATTGGGGATGAATGAGGAAGCTCGTGCTTTGGAGCTTGCCGACAGTTGCATTTTTTTTTACTGGTATTACGCACTCTTGGCTGAGAATACCTCCGCCATTTTCTTGCTTTGTTCGGTTTCGTAGCTCAACCTAACCTGCTTCTTGCCTGGAACCTCGACCATCGAAACTCAACATTCATCCGTTAAATCCGCTATACAATCCCTTGGTGAACATCCATGCGTTACATCCGTTACATCCGGTACACCATCCGTTGCCGAACTTCTCTTTAACAGCTACGCGGAAAATCCCCCGCTTGTCCAAACGGATATAGCGAGGGGCGAGAATAGGTATTCTCAGAAAATATAAATTAGTGGCAGTGGCTTTTGTCCAGCCATTGCCATCTATAGAAGCCATACTGTTTTAGGCTCACAGAAAGATTTCAGAGCCAACTCTCTGCTTGCAGTCAATGCTTGAAGTCAAACCAACCAGTTCAAGCAAGAAGTTCAAGCAAGAAGTCAAAGCAATTGGTAAAGGCCTAGGCTACTTCTTCTTCTCGATCGATTTGGCGCAGGTGAATGTGCTTGCGTCCCAGAGAGATTTCAAATTCATCTCCCGGCTGGAGTTCCATTTGTTTGGTGTAGGCTGCTCCAATCAGTAAGTTGCCGTTAGATTGAACGCTAATCCGATAGCTGGCAGAGCGTCCGCCGCGTCCGTTGCCGTTTTGCTTCCCGTCTAGCTGAATGCCTTCTGCATCAATCAGCGCATTCAGGAATTTCATCATGTTGACCCGTTCTACGCCGTTCTTAGTAACGGTGTAGTAGCCACAGGCTCTAGCTTTTTCTTCCTTGGTAAGGTTCTCTAGGTCTTTGACCTTTTTGATCAGATCTTCGCCTTCAAGGGGTTCGATATTTTTCTTTTTAGCCATTTACTGAGTCCTGAAATATTCAACTGGTGTACGGATTTTTTCTCGGTTGGTTTTTGGTTTGACCAAGAAACTTTAGCTTTATAGCTGGTCGTAAAACCATATTACACCGATCGGCTCAATTGTTAACCACTATTATCTAAATATTTTTAACAACCTGCAGTCTTTCTTGAGGAGTAGCTGGAGCCGGTGCGAGCAATCTCTAAACTCGGTAGCATAAGCTATCAGCTATCAGCTAGCTGAATATTTGCCCCGCTCTTAAAATCCCATGAAGTTAACCACACGCGGACACTACAGTGTCAAAGCATTACTGGATCTAAGTTTGCAACCTCGCTACGGCCCGACATCGGTGAAATCGATAGCGAAGCGACAGGAGTTACCGGCTCCGTATCTAGAAAAATTGTTGATTGAAATGCGACGAGCCGGTTTAGTCCAATCTGTTCGGGGCTCCCAAGGAGGATATCAATTAGCCCGCCAGCCCGCTCAAATCTCTTTAGGACAAATCTTAGAGGCTGTAGGTGAAACTATTGAACCTTTACCTCGACATTTTCCCGACTCGACGCAAGCAGAGGACTGGGTAACATTCAGTTTGTGGAACCGATTGCACAAAAAACTTGCCGAAGCGCTGTACAGTATTTCCCTCGAAGACTTATACTATGATGTCCGCAGTTGGCAAGCGGCTCTTGGGGAAGAAACTAGCTTTATCATTTAAATGGTAAGTTCATTCATGCGATCGGCAGCAAGCACACATGGACGCAACACTTGTTACCTACTTTGGCGGCACACGCTGCGGATCTGTCCGCTTCCGTGTCGCCGTTGACAAACACGAAGCATCTGATTGCAACTGCTCTATCTGTAAACTGAAAGGATTTTTACACCTCATTGTGCCGCCGGAACGTTTTACCTTGCGAGCGTGGCGAAGATGTTTTGACAACCTATACATTTAATACAGGAACTGCTCAACATACTTTCTGCCGAATTTGTGGCATTCACTCGTTCTATCGCCCCCGATCGCATCCCGATCATTTCGATGTCAACGTCCGCTGTCTTGACTCAGATGCCATCGAACACTTTCAAATGCTACCCTTTGACGGTGTTAATTGGGAGCAGAACGTACACTTGCTCCGCGACTAAAGTAATCTCAGCATTTATAGCAACCACGCCTGATGACGATGAGGTTTTGAATTGCTCAAACCCTTGCCTTTATTGCTTCTTCCTTCTTCCTTCTACTATAAAATCGCCCCTCAAAAAATCAAAGTCCGCAATGGTAGCAGGAGTTAAAAGCTGCTCTCTGGGGCGATCGCTCCTGCTCTGACAATCAAGGAAGATGGTTCGGGCCCCGGATTCATCCGTGGAGCGAGAAACAACCTCCTCGCTCCCCATCGCAAGTCCCCGGCTCGATCGGTGGGGTCGCTTTCTTCAATTCTTTAATCTAAAATCTCAAATCTCAAATCTCAAATCGATTGATGGACTATCAAGTTTGACACAATATATAATGATGCCGGATGAATTTCCTGTTTTGATTTTAGCTGCGGTGTTGGATTATTCGATCGGCGATCCTTGGGGTTGGCCGCATCCCGTGCAGGCGATGGGTTGGGCGATCGACCGCTATACTCGACTTGTCTTTAATATATGGAAGAATCCCGCAGGCAAAATGCCTGAAGCAGGCGATCGTCCCGCTGGCGATCGGCCCAAACTGCTGCTACGATGTGCTGGTACAATACTAGCGATCGGGCTGATTGTAGGCAGTTATACTGTCAGTTGGTCGATCGTCCAAGCTGCTAGTTGGGTGCATCCTCTTTTAGGTATTGCCATACAGACCATTTTGCTGGCAAGCTGTTTTGCAGGTCGCAGTTTGAGGGCGGCTGCGGAGGATGTGCTAGCACCTTTAAATGTTGGAGATTTAGTCAAGGCGCGAGAAAGGTTGAGCCTTTACGTCGGCCGGGATACCGAAAACTTATCCGAGCCAGAAATTCTGCGAGCATTGTTAGAAACTGTAACAGAGAATGCAGTCGATGGCGTGACAGCACCGCTATTTTATGCCTTACTTGGGTTCGCTCTGCCGCATCTATTATTAAGTGTTACCGCTGCCCCGATCGATCCTAACTCGATGTGGGCGAGTGCTATAGTCCCCTTGGCGATCGCTTACAAAGCAGCCAGCACATTAGATTCTACGATCGGCTACAAAGAAGCGCCATACACTGATTTAGGATGGTTTAGCGCCAAACTAGAAGACGTGCTGACTTGGATTCCTTGTCGGCTAACAGTGATTACTTTAGCCCTTATATCTGGCAAACCGATTTACATTTGGCAGATTTGTCAGAGAGATGCTGTTAAAGATGCCAGTCCCAATTCCGGTTGGAGCGAGTGCGTTTACGCAGCCATCTTGGGAGTGCAACTAGGAGGTACTAATTCCTATCGCGGAGTTCTCAAACACAAACCGCTGTTAGGCGAGCCGGTTCACCCCATCACAGCGCCGCTAATTTGCCAAGCATTGCAATTAACTCGGTATTGCTTTCTGATTTGGTTGGGACTATCATTGCTTTTTTATACCTTATTATGTTTGAGCCGCTAACTAATCGCCTTACCCGAACAGTCCCGGAGGCATAAATAACGTATTTGTGTCATTGTTTGCGCTCCAAGCCTTGCAATCGCAGCATCTGCTTTTCATCCGTTCGAGGTAAGTCCAGCAGAAGACAGAGATCCGCCACCGACAGCAGCAAAAAAAGTTTTGACCTGAGTTCAAACCCCCAGATTCATCTGTCAAGTCAATCTCAAATCTCAAATCTCAAATCTCAAATTGTTCGATATGCCAACAGCAAACAATTAGCTCGCAGCAACCAATGACTAAAATTATCCAAATTTTATCGCCTGATGAAGTGAGGCGCACTCTCACCCGCGTCGCTTCCCAGATTGTGGAAAAATCAGGGAACCCCTCGGATTTAGTGCTGTTGGGCATTCATAGTAGAGGAGTGCCTTTAGCTCAAATTTTGGCCGATCAAATTGAAGTCCTCGAACAAGTCAAAGTACCCGTGGGCGCTTTGGATATTACCTTTTACCGAGATGACTTGGATCGAGTTGCGATGCGGACACCGGCTAAAACAGAAATTCCTTTCGATTTGACGGGCAAAACTGTGGTGTTGGTAGATGACGTTATATATAAAGGCAGAACGACTCGAGCGGCTTTGAATGCGGTAAACGATTACGGCCGGCCGGAGAAAATTTGGTTGGCGGTATTAGTCGATAGAGGCCACCGAGAAGTACCGATTCAGCCGGATTTTACGGGTAAAAAGTTGCCGACTGCAAAGGAAGAACAAGTTAAGGTTTACGTTCACGAGCTCGACGGGCGGGACGGAGTGGAGTTAATTAAGGGTTGATAAGTAGAAGGTAGAAGGTAGAAGGTAGAAGGTAGAAGGTAGAAGGTAGAAGGTAGAAGGTAGAAGGTAGAAGGTAGAAGACTTACAGAGCAAGCTTGAGCGCGATCCGTATTTTTCGTTTAATTAGGTGGATCTACTTATCGTTTCCCTTGGCATCGGAATCATAATTTTCTGAGGTCGCAAGTGCGATGGACGCGCGCGGAGCCAAGATATCTCAGCAAGGAGTCGATCGAATGTCTAGTTTGCCGCGATCGCACTTGCGACCTCAGAAACCGGGTTTCTACGTATATTTATCGTTACTCAACGTAAAAATTCGTAGAAACCCGGTTTCTCGCCTCCCATGCGTCGACGGAAGAAACCCGGTTTTGGGTTCACGGGGGGAGCGTCTTGATTGATTTTAAATCGGCAGTGCAGGAGTTGAACCTGCCTGGGGCGAATTATGAGTTCGCTGCCTAAACCGCTCGGCCAACTGCCGTTAAGTCGATTTGTTCGACCTAACTCAAAATGAATTATAACATAATTTCTCAGTCCGTGCTAGAACTAGAGAACAAAAATCAAAATCTTTAGATCTGCTGAGTCCCCGATCGCCTGTTAGCCGCTCTTAGGCAAGCCGATCGACCGGACAAAGCAGTTTCTAGGACTCGGCATAAAATTATAGGCAATGGCAGTGAATTCGACGGTAGTGCTGACTCTAGTTCTCCTGGCTCTGATGTTTGGAGCAGGCGTGACGAGTTCTGTTTGGGGATTTACTATAGGTCGCGAAGCCTTGAAAGGAACGACTCAACCCGATATTCGCCCCAGCAACAATGCTGGCAGCGGCAAGCAGGGAACTGTGGCTAGCAAAGACCAAGTGAGCATTTTGAAAGAAAAAGACATTCTCAAAACCGTCAAAGCGCGGGTAGAAGGTCGCGATCCAGAAAAAACAACGGCCGGGGCAAATACTAAAACAGACAAGGCAAGCTCTAAACCAGCCACAGCCAAAAAACCCGCTGCACAAAATGCCAGCGCCAAGTTTCCCCTGAACAGTCGCGACGGGGGAATAACTTTGGAAGTGAGCGCGGCCAGTCAGCGCAGCAACTCCATGCTGCTAGACGTGAGCATGAAAAACGAAGGCTCCCAAGCTGTGAGGTTTCTCTACAGTTTCTTGAACGTCACTGACGATCGCGGCCGGGCCCTGAGCGCGACTGCCGAGGATTTGCCGGCCGAACTGCCCCCCAACGGGCAGGTGTATTACGGTACGGTGAGTATTCCCACAGCTTTGCTGGAAAATGCTAAGGAAGTTTCGCTGACGCTGACAGATTATCCAGGTCAAAAACTACAGTTGCAAATATCTGGCATTCCAGTGGCCAAGTAAAACAAAAGGAGCAAAACCTCCAGACGGATTCTCAGGTTCGATCGATCGAGAAAATTGTTCTAGGGAGCATTGTGTCACTTTTAGGGGCGAGAGTGCAGGAAATAGCTGATTTACCCGCGATGACTTGGACAGAGCTGCTGTCGCGGTTGCTGTCAGTGCTGTTGCTGATTGCGATCAATGCTTTTTTTGTGGCGGCTGAGTTTTCGATGGTGACGGTACGCCGCTCGCGCATCAATCAGTTAGTGGATGCTGGTGATGTTGCAGCTCTAACTGTTCAATCTTTGCAGCACAGTATCGAGCGATTGCTCTCGACAATGCAGTTGGGAATCACTCTTTCTAGTTTAGCTCTCGGCTGGATTGGGGAAAGTACGATCGCCGTGCTAGTGAGAATGTCGATCGGCTATTTGCCGCTGCCAACTTACATCAAGTCTGCGATCGCCCATTCTTTTAGCATATCAATAGTAACTTTTTTGTTGCTAGCTTACGTGCAAATCGTACTGGGCGAACTCTTTCCCAAATCTGTAGCGTTACTGTATTCCGAACAGCTAGCCAGAAGTTTAGGGCCTCCGAGTTTATTGATTTCCCGTCTGTTCAATCCCTTTGTGTCGTTTCTCAATCAATCCACTCGATCGCTTTTGCGGTTTGCGGGCATCGAATACGACCTAAGACACCGACCGGTTACTCCCGAAGAACTGCAATTAATTATAGCTACTTCCAGCGAATCAAGCGGCTTGGAAGCAGAAGAGCGAGAACTGCTTAACAACGTGTTTGAATTTGGCGAAGTTTGGGTAGAAGAAGTAATGGTGCCGAGGCCTAGCATTGTCGCACTTCCCAAGACGGCAACCTTTCAAACTTTGCTCGACGAAATGGCGATTTCTCACCATTCCCGCTATCCCGTGACGGGAGATTCTTTAGACGACATTATCGGCATTATTGGCTTCAAACAACTTGCGAAACCCCTAGCTGAAGGTTTGCTATCTCCCGACACGCCAATTTTACCTTGGATGCGTTCGGTGAGGTTTGTGCCGGAGATGATGCTGCTGGGGGAACTGCTGCCTTTGATGCAGAGTTCGTCGGAAGAAATTGCGATCGTTGTCGATGAATTTGGCGGCATTTCCGGGTTAGTGACGCTGAGGGATTTGATTGCCGAAATTATCGGCCGCAGCTACGAGTCGCCCGACAGCAAAGAAATTGCTTTGCAAGTATTAGACGATCGCACTTTTTTGGTGCAAGCGCAGTTAAATTTAGATGATGTGAATCAAATATTGAATTTGGATTTGCCAGTAACTGACGAATATCAGACAATCGGAGGTTTTCTGAGTTATCAGTTGCAAAGAATGCCGGATGTGGGGGAAGTTTGGCGCGGCGAAAATGTGGAACTTACGGTTGTTTCTGTGTGCGGGCCGCGGTTGGATCAACTTCAAATTCACTTGTTGGAAGACGCTGCGGGCGATCGAGCTTTAGATGAAGTTGCAGCGGCTGAGGAAATTGTGGGAAAAGGGCGAAAGAATAGCGGGGTGAGTAGTGAGGCAAAATTTTCTAGTTGAGCATATTTGAGCGAATACCTAGATAATCTACTCGCTCGAAGTCGCTGCGTACTAAATCATCTAACGTTGGGCCTTTGGGGCGCAAATTAATGCGATCGCCAACCTTCACATTTTCGTAATATGCGTAGGGGATATAGATATCTTGCTCCTCCATAAAAGCGTAAGTAAAGCGAAAGGCACTGTCAATGTCCTCAGCTTTAACCTCACGAAAGTCTGAGAGGAATAGGGGATCCATTTCTTCCTCAAAGTACAGCATCTCTGCAAATGCACCTCTGTCGTAGCAGTTATAACCAATATAACCGCAAGTATCGCTGCATTTGTAGTAGATGGCGCGACTGGGTATGAAGTTAGAAAGAGTGATCGCATCTCCTTCTCCAAATACAAGGCTACCCGGCCTATAACTCAGTTTTTCAACGATCGTCCAAGGGTGTCCTCGGAACTGAAAAACAATATAGCTTTCGGCGGTAATTTCGATTTCGCGATCGTATACATCCCGTTCCCAAACATCCGCACGTCTCGCCCTACTAAATTTTTCCGCCACTGACTCAATAGGAGCCCGAACGAGAACTAGATTTTGGTTTCTGTCAATTGTTTCAATACCTCGGCGATCTTCAATAGACATAATTTTCACCATTGAGTAAACTATGAATGAGTAGGGGCACGGCAGTGCCGTGTACCGATTCTGATCGCACCTAATTTGCCAGCAAAAGTGCTGTAATTTATGTTTTTTATTCTATCATTATTACAATGAAAGCTCAAGAACTTTATCAACAAGGATTCGACCTCGGTCGCAGAAGGTTGTACAAGGAAGCTGCTGAATCTTTTACTCAAGCAATTAATCTCAATCCTGACTTTGTAGAAGCTTATATTATCCGTGATCGTATTCGATCTGGGGAGCATCTCACTTTTGCAGTTAAGCTAGAAATTGGAGTTTTAAGGCAGGAGGCAGGAGGCAGGAGGAAAGAGGAAGAAGGAAGGAGCCAGAAGAAGTGTTTTTACAAATATGAGATGCTCCCTCGATCTGTAATTGGAGAAAAACAGGGGGGAGTTGAAGATTTTCAGAAAGCGATAGATATCTACAGGGCTAGAGGGCAATCGCAAATAGCTGATATGCTTTTAGTTCCATTGAATTCGCTGCAAAATGAAATTAAGTTTGAACAGGAAGACCAGGGTCAATCGGAAGTTGAGGATGAGCCGAAAGCTAAATAAGCAGTCGGCTGATTCAAAATTAACTAACAATCAATTTTTTAAATTTTCAAAACCAAAGAAACCGGGTTTTTTGCTGCTTCTGCCATCTGTAATTTATTCTCGAAAAAAAACCCGGTTTCTCACCACCCGCTGCGATGCTTAGAAACCGGGTTTTTTACCATTTCGGCGGGCGGAAGCGAAGAGACTCGAAAAAACCCGGTTTCTGGGCCGCCGCGTTTTAAGCGTAAGGCACCGGATCTTTTAACCTCAATTCCTCAAAAGCCGCCAGCCGCAGCCGACAAGAATCGCAAACGCCGCAGGCATTTTCCCCGCCTGCATAACAAGACCAAGTTTGCTCCCAAGGCACTCCTAACTTGTTACCCAATTGAATAATTTCTGTTTTTTTAAGTTCGATTAAAGGTGTTACAATCTTAATAGCTTCTCCTTCCCTTCCCTGCTTTGTTCCTAACCGAAATACTTCCTGCATGGCTTGGATGTAATCGAGGCGGCAGTCGGGATAGCCGGAATAATCTAAAGCGTTGACACCGATGTAAATGCGATCGGCTTCTAGGGTTTCGGCGTAGGCGAGGGCAAAACTGAGAAAGATTGTATTTCTAGCTGGAACGTAGGTAATGGGGATGTTTTGAGACATTTCTCCCAGAGTGCGATCGATCGGCAATTCCATCTCATTATCCGTCAAAGCCGAACCGCCCCACAGTGTGAGGTCAAAGTTTACTATCTGATGCGCCTTAACACCTGCAGCAAGTGCGATCGCCCTTGCTGATTCCAACTCCCGCCGATGTCTCTGCTGGTAGTCAAAGGAAATAGCGTAACACTCGCAGCCGTCGGCTTTGGCTTGATATAAAACTGTTGAGGAATCCAGCCCTCCCGACAATAAAATAACTGCTTTCACTTAAAACATCCTCAATAAAATTAGCTTTTATATTTATATCAAATTAGTTGAAAATTGACAAGATAGCAATGCTAAATGCTTGGTGAAAGATGTTTTTTTGAACGAACCGCGAAGACGCGAAGGACGCGAAGGAAGAAAAGAGAAGGGACGTTTGTTGATAATTTATAGTGCCTGTTTAACTGGTTCCTAGGCTCTGCCTGGGAACCGATATCTAGAGGATCTGCCTCGCATTACGGTCAGGAAAAGTGGAGCCAGAGCCTCCAGATATACGTTACCAGGCAGAGCCTAGTAACGAGTACAAAGAAAATTCATCTTTTGTGGAACAGGCATCTTGCCTGTTCTTGATATTGGTGCAAAATGTCAGATTTAAATTCGTAACAAGTCGTCTAGTTCCCGGTAATCGGGCAAAGTTGTATCAATTTTAATGCCCTGCCGCAAAACTGTGCGATCGCCCTGCGATCTAGATAACAATTCGCTGAAATTCCGCGCCTTAAACAAAATCAAATCTGCTGGTAAACCAACTGCAATTCGTCCTAAATTCGGCAATCCCATTAAATCGGCTGGAGTCTTTGTCACTGCACAGGGCCAGTCTCCATAAGGCCTATCTAAATGAGCGATGCGGACTGCCATATTAAAAACTTCCAAAACATCATGGTCGCCAAATCCGTAAAACGGATCGCGACAATTGTCGCTAGCAACTGCAACGGGAATTCCGGCTGCTTTGAGTTCGTGCAGCAGCGTCACTCCCCGCCAGCGCGGTGTATGCTGAGAGTCTCGGTCTTGCAGGTAAAGGTTGCACATCGGCAAGCTGACAATGCCAATATTTGCTTCCTTGACTAATTCCAGAGTTTCTGTTACTAAATCTGAGGGTTGTACGGCTAAACTACAGCAGTGTCCGCAGATAATTTGACCGGAAAATTCATGGCGGATGGCGGTTTTTGCTACTTGTCGCAGTGTTGTTGATTCTGGATCGTCGTTTTCGTCGGTGTGGAAGTCGAGGTTTAAATTTCGTTCTTTGGCTAAGGCAAAAACTCGATCGAGTTGTTTGTCTAAGTCGGGGTTGATATAGGCGACGCCGCCGAGACTGCCGCCAATTTGGGCAATGCGATCGGCTAATTTTTCGCCTGCTGGTGTCAGGTAATAGTCGAGGGAAACCAGGGAAACTGCTTGCAAGATCAGCCGATCGCCCCATTCGGCTTGCAGCGCTTCAAATACTCCCCAACTAACGGTTCCCTGTTCGTCCGCGCTGTCGATGTGAGTGCGGATAGCCTTGGTTCCGTGGGCGTAGCTGCACTTGAGGCCAAACTCCATTCGCCGGTAAACATCCTCTGCATTCCAGTTTTTTTCGGCATCAGCGCCTACCGCTTCGATCGCGCTGGCAAAAGTTCCATCGGGATTGGGCGATCGTTCCCAAATGTGACCTTTGTCTAAATGCGCGTGCATATCCACAAAACAAGGCCAAACTAAGCCGTTGCACAAATCAACAATTGGGATATCTGCAATTGGGAATAAATGTTCTGTACCTGATGGAATAATTTGAGCGATCGCACCCGCTGCAATTTCGATATCCACCGCACAAAAATAGTTCTCAGTCCCCGTTATTGCGACAGTAGAAGCTGACGGCGCGATCGATTTCATCTCTAGAAGAGACGCGGGCACGCGACTATTTTTGAGCAAATAATTAGATCTACTTGGCAACATTAATTTTGTGAGTTAGTATTTTCCTAAGAATTCAGCGCAACCGCAAAAACGCTACCGACAATCATTGTCTGTTGAGCGTCGGTTGTATTTTTGGTAACAAATGCTACGTTCTCAGTCTAACCCTTGAGACCTAAAATTGTACAGCGCCGATCGATCGGGGGTCGATCGCCAACAAACCGAGCATCTACAAACCGAGCATCTACAAATAAAGATTTGCAAAGAAACCTAGTTTTCGATCTGCTTCCAGGCGTGCACTCTACCAGCTCAACTAATGGTAATGAATTGTGGTGAATCAACTGCCATTAGCAAGTGTTAGAAACTGTACAAATTCTGAAACTGAACCATGCAAAAATTTACAAATTGCCCTGTTTGCAGCTCCCAAAAAATCAGCTTCCAGTACACAGCCGGGACAGCCCGCCAACCAAAAGAGGCTCCTAAATGGTCAGTTTACGGATGCGAAGATTGTGGCTTAGTATTTGTCAATCCCCGCCCGACATGGGATGAACTGAGCGATTATTACCCAGAGGGCTGGCAGTGCTACAACACTTACGTACCAGACGAAGAAGATGTAGTAAAACAAGCCAAAAAACTCAATGAATACCGACACATTCCTATCCCTGTAGGCAAGCGGCTGTTAGACGTGGGATGCGGCGGAGGTTCCATTATCCAAGTCTTCAAAAAACTCGGAGTTGAAGTAGCAGGAATTGAACCTAGCTCCTCAGCAGCAGCAGCGGCCCGCAAATGCGGTGTCGATGTTTTCACCGGCACTGTAGAAGAATACGTTGCAGAAAAAGGTACTGACGAAAAGTTTGATGTCATACTCTGTTCCCACGTTTTGGGAGCAACGCCTTTGCCTGCAGAAACACTCGATTGCATGAGGCAATTGCTGGCTCCAAACGGTTACATTTGGGTGGCTGTACCGAACGCGGACAGCCCATACGCGCGGCAACTGGGCTGGCGCTGGCACAGCACCGATTATCCTTACAATCTGATCGGTTACACTCCAAAAACATTGGCTCTAGCCGGCGAAAAGGCAGGTTTGGCAATTCAGCGCAATTACACCTACTCTTTGCCGGATGCCCTTCGTTACTCTATCTGTTTGTGGCAGCGCTATCGGTGGTTTGTACCGCACAAAGTTAGCCGCTTGTTCCTTTCTGACGAACGTGTTGAGCGCATGGCGAAGGAATTGGACTCGCGCGACGAAGGCGAGGCAATTTTAATGGAATTCTGTCACCCTCAAAGCGTGGATTAAGGCGTTTTGAGCAAGAATATTCGATTTGAGATTTGAGATTGACCGCACGTCGGCGGCTCAGAATCTCAAATCTTTTTTGATTGTTTTCACATCGCTTAATCAGCGGTTGTGCATTTAAATTGTATATTTCTCCGTATCAAAACTAGCAATAATCCTCTCCGCATTGGACTTTCTCCCCCTCCCCCCCTCGAACACAACAAGACAATGAAAGCTGGCGAGCAAAACTTATCAAGCCCAGTTAATCACTTAAATGGTGTCGGCTAAATTAACCGCTATATTTGTACGAGCCGCGTGGCGCCTGCATATATCATTCACATCCAAAGTATCTATAAACTTTGCCCCTACTGAGCGACTTGCGGTTGGGAAATTAAAGGTATTGGCGAACCCGCCATGCCGAGCGGTATGAAATTATACAACAACGAATCCACCGGACACGAGCTAATAAGCTGTTGTGCACCTAGATTGTTTATGGTATTAGAGGGGGAGAAGGGGAGAGGGGGAGAGGGCTGACAGGTGTAGGTTTTTTACAGGGAGGTAGTATGGAACCCATTTGGGATACTTTGACGATCGCCAGCAGATGAGGCTCGGCTCTTGTCACGGGCGATCGGCTCTTGTCACGGGCGATAATCAAGGCAATCGAACGAAACACTCCGAATGCGGAAACAACCTCAATGCTGAACAATAAGCATCTCAAAGATTGGTCATGTATCGTGTCTCAACGAATGGCTCATTTGTCGATACCTCAAGCGATTGGGTTAGCGACCTGGAGCTTTGGCACAGTCATGGCTAGATCTAGCAGCTTAACC
The DNA here is from genome assembly GCF_036704965.1 of Microcoleus sp. F10-B2. Classification (NCBI taxonomy): domain Bacteria; kingdom Bacillati; phylum Cyanobacteriota; class Cyanophyceae; order Oscillatoriales; family Microcoleaceae; genus Microcoleus; species Microcoleus sp. F10-B2. Next base: position 92,892 of record NZ_JAUBTB010000021.1, read on the forward strand.
CAAGTTTCGCATTTAGGCGTTGCTGATTTAGGGTATGACTGGCTCAATATGCAAGTCAGAGAAACCAGTAAGCTGAGACGCAGCTAGATTGTATAATATAAAAAAATAAGCAATCATTAGTTATAGTGTATGCCAGCCAAAAACC